>DATCQG010000315.1:0-7599 GCA_036569625.1 Dermatophilaceae bacterium
AACAACAGGTGCGGCGCTGAGGACGCGGACGCGCAACCCCGTTTCCTCGAAGCACTCGCGGACAGCGCCCTGCGCAAACGTCTCATCCGGTTCCAGGTGCCCTCCCGGCGGGACCCACTTGTCGAAAGTGTTGTGATGCACGAGGAGTACCCGGCCGTCGCGAACGAGGTATCCGGAGCAGATCAGTAAGTAGCCCAATTCCGTCGGCTCTTGCCCTGTAGTAGTCAGGAGCACCGTCCCGCGCCTCATGAGGGCATGGTAGCGAACGGTTGCGGCGCCATCCCCCATGCCATCGGGCGCCACCGCACTCGCCACAGACCGCTGCACTTCCTGCCATCGCTAGAAATCTGGGATGAATGCTGTCACGGCCTCAGGCTTGTACTAGACGCCCATTAGGGCGCGTGCAACAGACAGCGGCAGGTCTCCCCGCACGATACGGAACCGGAAGGAGCAGGTCGTGGCTAGATTGCCCTCTACCCGCAAGGCTGACCACCGAGCGTGCACGGATCCGTCACTCAGAGCGGCGCAGGAAGGTTGGGGAACCACCCTCCGGTACGGCCTCCTGCGTCTCGCTCGACCAGCAGCGGTTGGCGCGGCCGGTGGGGCAGCGGGCGTGTCAGGAGCGTTGGTTGGCTACGCCAAGACACGCGGCTGGCTCTAGGGCACCGTGCCGCCGAGGAACGGGTAGGCAGATTTATGATGACGGCACAGGGCCCTGGGAAACCCACCTGCCCTAATCGCGACCTAAGACATGGATCACTATTGCGTGCCGACGAGTGTCGCTGTCACACGGTCGCGCACCAAGGGTCACCATCACAAGTGCCCCACAAACGTGCGTGATGACGTCGGCGCACATTCAGACAACGGACGTATCACGGACGTACACGGACGACCACGAGCGGTGGCGGTGGGATTTGAACCCACGAACGGGTTACCCCGTTACACGCTTTCGAGGCGTGCTCCTTTGGCCGCTCGGACACGCCACCGTGGGCGAGATTACTAGAGTCGGTGCCCCGCAAAGAAATCGAGCAGGATCTGGGAGCACTCCTGCTCGCGAACGCCGCCGATCACCTCGACCCGATTCGTGGCCTGCCGGTCGCGCACGAGGTCCCACACCGACCCGCAGGCCCCGGCCTTCGGGTCCCAGGCCCCAAGCACCAGACGGCTGATCCGCGCGAGCATCAGCGCTCCCGCACACATGACGCACGGCTCCAGCGTGACCACCAACGTGCAGTCCTGGAGTCGCCAGCTGCCCAACGCCGAGGCGGCAGCCCGTATGGCGACGACCTCCGCGTGGGCGGTCGGGTCGCCGCCCGCTTCACGCATGTTGCGCCCGACCCCGAGAACGTCTCCGCCCGGGGAGAGCACCAGAGCACCCACCGGCACATCGCCCGAGGCGAGCGCGCTCGAGGCCAGATCAAGGGCCTGACCCATCCACACGGCATACTGCTGGTCGACTGCTGGCCCGGGGGTAGCGATCACGCGCTAAGTTTCGCTCATGCGAGTCCACATTGCCGACCATCCCCTCATCGCCCACAAGCTCACGGCGCTTCGGGACAAGAACACCGACTCCCCCACCTTCCGTCGGCTGGCCGACGAGCTGGTGACACTGCTCGCCTACGAGGCGACCCGCCAGGTGCGCGTCGAGCCGGTCGATATCGAGACCCCCGTTGCCCCCACAAGTGGCGTCAAGCTGGCGAGTCCCAAGCCACTGGTCGTGCCGATCCTGCGCGCCGGGCTGGGCATGCTCGACGGCATGGTGCGGCTGCTGCCGTCGGCCGAGGTCGGCTTCCTCGGCATGGTGCGCAACGAGGAGACGCTCCTGGCCACCACCTACGCGAACCGTCTCCCCGACGACCTGTCCGGGCGCCAGTGCTACGTGCTCGACCCGATGCTCGCGACGGGCGGCACCCTTGCGACAGCCATCCGCTACCTGGTCGACCTGGGCGCTGACGACATCACCGCGATCACCTTGCTGTGCGCGCCCGAGGGGATCAAGAGCCTCGAGGCGGCCATTGCCGACCTCGACGTACCGGTCAGCATCGTCACGGGCGCGATGGACGAGAAGCTCAACGAGCACGGCTACATCGTGCCCGGGCTCGGTGACGCAGGAGACCGTCTGTACGGCGTCGTCTGACCACCCGACGGCGCGCCTCACCAAGTGTTGGGCCGTGATTTGGCATGGTAAGGGTGAGTTTGTAACCCTCGCCTCATCGCCACACCCATCGCCCGACTGCCATACCAAGGAGATCCCGTGCAGCGCGTCAAGAAGATCGTGCTCTGGGCTCTGCTTGCGTTCTTCGCCTATGCGATCCTGAAGTCGCCCTCACAGGCTGCCGATATCTCTCGCAACATCTGGGACATCATCGCTCAGGGGTTCAGCGCCGTGGGCAGCTTCTTCGACGCCCTGCTGAACAAGAAGTAGGCCGCAGCCATGGCGCGGCCTGGCCCCCTCGCCGCGCTGCCGCCCCACCGTGGGCTGGTTCGCTATCTGCTGGACGGCGAGCAGATCGTCGTCGCCGCCCACCAGCACTGGGCCAAGGTTGCCGAGCCGGTGGCTTCCGCCGCTGCCGGGCTCGTGCTCGCTCTCGCAGTGGACTCCTTCCTGCCGGCCAGCCTCGGCTTCGTGGCCAACGTCTTCTGGTGGGCCTGGTTCGGCCTGGTAGGGCGGGCCATCTGGAAGGTCCTCGAGCGGCGGCACGACTGGTTCGTCGCGACCGACAAACGCCTGATCCTCACCTACGGCCTGATCACCCGCAAGGTCGCCATGATGCCGCTGACGAAGGTCACCGACATGTCCTACAACCGCTCACCGCTGGGGCGTCTGCTGGGATACGGCACGTTCGTGATGGAGAGCGCCGGCCAGGACCAGGCCCTGCATACCGTTGGGTGGGTGGCCGACCCCGACCACACCTACCGCGCCATGTGCGCTGAGATCTTCGGCGTCGACAACGCTGAGCGCGGTCCGGATCCCGACCAGCACGACGAACGCTTCACCGGTGGCCCACCGTCACACACGGCCCGCGACAGGTACATCCCCCAGCACTCGCGCCCGGCCACTGCTGATGGCCCTCCGAACGGACCGGACACGACCGACTACTCGACCGCGATCCCGATCCGCACGCCCGGCTCTCATCCAATAAGCTCGGGCGCTGACGAACCCGACACCCACGACGCCGACACCGGACCAATCTCCTACTAGCGCACCGCAACTGACAACACTCGTCAGTTGCGGTGCCCAGCCTCAGAGGTTCTTGAGGATGTCCTCGACCCGCTCCTTGGCATCGCCGAAGAGCATCGCGCTGTTCTCCTTGAAGAACAGCGGGTTCTGCACACCGGCATACCCGGGGGCCATGGACCGCTTGAAGATGACTACCTCTTTGGCGTGCCACACCTGGATAACCGGCATCCCGGCAATCGGGCTGCTGGGGTCATCTTCGGCGCTCGGGTTCACGGTGTCGTTGGCACCAATGACGAGCACGACATCGGTTTCCTTCAGATCGTCATTGATCTCGTCCATCTCGAGAACGATGTCGTAGGGAACCTTGGCCTCGGCGAGCAGGACGTTCATGTGGCCGGGGAGGCGACCCGCAACGGGGTGGATGCCGAAGCGAACGTTGATGCCGCGCTTGCGCAACCGCGCAGTCAGATCGGCCACGGGGTACTGCGCCTGCGCGACGGCCATGCCGTAGCCAGGGGTGATCACGACGGACGATGCGTCCTTGAGCAGCTCAGCGACCTCGACGGCGTTGGTCTCGCGGAAGTCGCCGTAGTCCTTCTCCTCGGTACTCACGGGGGCTCCACCGAAACCGCCGGCGATAACGCTGATGAACGAGCGGCCCATGGCCTTGCACATGATGTAGCTCAGGATCGCACCCGAGGACCCGACCAGCGCGCCGACGACGATCAGTAGGTCGTTGCCGAGCATGAAGCCGGCTGCGGCTGCCGCCCACCCGGAGTACGAGTTGAGCATCGAGATGACGACAGGCATGTCGCCGCCGCCGATGGACGCCACCAGGTGCCAGCCCAGCAGGAGGGAGATCACCGTCATGATCAGCAGCGGCACGACACTGCCCGAGCTCACGAAGAAGACCATCAGCCCGGCCGAGATGAGCAGGGCCGCGAGGTTCATCTTGTGCCGTTGCGGGAGCATGAGGGGAGCGGACGAGATACGGGTGCTCAGCTTGAGGAACGCGACGACCGAGCCGGTCAGGGTGACGGCACCGATGAACACGCCCAGGAACACCTCGACCGAGTGGATTGTGGCCAGCGAGCCGGTGAGCTCGAGGGCACTGTGGACGTCGCGGAGCTGGCTCTCGGTCAGGAACGAGTTGTAGCCGACGAGCACGGCTGCGGCACCCACGAGGCTGTGCAGGATCGCGATCAGCTCGGGCATGCCCGTCATCTCGACGCTCCTGGCCCGCCAGATGCCGATGACCGCGCCGATCGCCATAGCGACGACGATCAGCCCGACGGCGGCCGGGACGCCCAGAGCGCCTTCGGCGGAGGCTCCCTTGAGTGCCAGGTAAATGGTCGCGACGATCGCGATGGCCATACCGGTGACACCGTAGGCGTTGCCGGTCTTGGCGGTCTCGTGCTTGGAGAGGCCGGCCAGGGCCATGATGAACAGCAAGGCGGAGACGATGTATGCCGCCTGGACGATGGTGGTCATCTCGACTCAGCCCTTCCGGAACATCGTGAGCATGCGCTGGGTCACGGTGAAGCCACCGAAGACATTGATGCTGGCCACCGCCAGGGCTATGAAGGACACGACCGTGACGATGCCGCCGTGGCCGATCTGGCTGAGGGCGCCGACCAGGATGATGCCGGAGATGGCGTTGGTCTCGGACATCAGCGGGGTGTGCAGGGCATGGGTGACGTTGAAGATGACGTAGTATCCGACGACGCAGGCGAGCGCGAAAACCGTGAAGTGGCCGAGGAACTCGGGGGGCGACTTCCAGGCAACGCCGAGGAACACCAGGGCGGCGAGGGCCATGTAGGCGTATCTCCGCCGCGGGTCCTTCGGCTTGGGCTCGGGCTTCACCGCGACGGGAGCGGCCACGACGGCGGGCTGAGCCGACACCTGGACGGGGGGTGGGGGCCAGGTCTTCTGACCGTCGCGCACCACGGTCATCCCGCGCTGGACGACATCGTCGAAGTCGAGGACGACCTGGCCGTCCTTGTTCGGCGTGAGCAGCTTCATCAAGTTGACGATGTTCGTGCCGAAGAGCTGGGAGGACTGGGTGGGCAGCCGCCCCGGAAGGTCGGTGTAGCCGATGATCCGCACACCGTTGTCGCTCATGACGAGCTCGTCGGCCCGGGAGAGCTCGCAGTTGCCGCCGTTGGCCGCAGCCATGTCGACGATGACGCTGCCAGGCTTCATCGTCGCCACCATGTCGGCGCTGATCAGCTTCGGCGCCGGCTTCCCCGGGATCAGCGCGGTGGTGATGATGATGTCCACCTCGGTGGCCTGGGCGGCATAAAGCTCCTCCGCGAGGCGGTTGAAGTCCTGCGACGTCTCCTTGGCATAGCCGTCGGCGCTCGGCGCCGCCTGCTCCACGTCGATCTTGAGGAAGACACCGCCCATCGACTCAACCTGCTCGCCGACCTCTGGCCGGGCGTCGAAGGCGCGCACGATGGCGCCGAGGCTGTGCGCGGTGCCGATGGCCGCCAGTCCGGCGACCCCCGCTCCGACGACGAGCACCTTGGCCGGGGGGACCTTGCCCGCGGCCGTGATCTGGCCGGTGAAGAGGCTGCCGAACTCGTGGGCGGCCTCGATCACTGCGCGGTAGCCGGCGATGTTGGCCATCGAGCTGAGAACATCGAGAGCCTGTGCCCGCGAGATGCGCGGGACCGCGTCCATCGCGAGCGCCGTGACGCCTTGGGCGCTGAGCTTGTCGAGCAGCTCGGGGGCCAGCGCCGGGGCGAGCAGGCTGGCAAGCATGGTGCCCGGTCTCAGCTGCGCGATCTCGGTGTCGGAGGGCGCGTTGATCTTGACGACGAAGTCGCTGCCCCAGACCTCATCGGTGGTAGCGATCGAGGCGCCGGCCTCCTGATACGCATGATCGGCAAAGCTGGAGAGCCCGCCTGCACCTGACTCCACGCGCACGTCGTAGCCAAGGGCAATCAGCTGCGCGACGGTCTTGGGCGTGGCGGCAACCCGGGTCTCACCTGGCCGCGTCTCTTTGGGCACACCAATTGCGCACAGCAACTCCCTGTCGTGTGAGGTTTACATACTTGTGACGGCCGAATCTACACAATCGTCGCGAAGCAACATCGAGCGAGGTCCCGATCGTGGCGTGCCGGGCGACGAGCAATGCGCCAGAAGAATCTCTGCGTCCGAGCGGTTCTTATTGCGAATGACTTGCAACAATGCCGTCCCGATCCCTAACGTGGAGGCATGACCTCTGCCGCCCACACCTCGGTCGTCGGCGACGAGCGATCCGAACTCTCGACCAACGCGCGATCGCCACTTTCCGGCCACGAACGGCGCAGCCTGTTGGGAATGGGGGGCTTTATCCTCCTGCTGCATGTCATCGGCTGGGGCGTGCTCGTCGGGTTCGTGGCCCCACACGGCTATACCGTCGGCGGGCAGCTCATGGGGGTTGGGCTGGGCGTCACGGCATACACGCTCGGTATGCGGCACGCGTTCGACGCCGATCACATCGCGGCCATCGACAACACCACCCGCAAGCTCATGCGCGAGGGTGAGCGGCCTCTGAGCGTCGGGTTCTGGTTCAGCCTCGGCCACAGCTCGGTCGTCTTCGCCATGGTGACGCTGCTGGCGTTCGGCATCCGCGCCCTGGCCGCACAGCTCGGCGACGACCAGTCGGCCCTCCAACGCAGCACGAGCCTGTGGGGCACGTCGGTCTCGGGCACGTTCCTGATCCTCATCGGCCTGATCAACCTGGCCTCGTTGATCGGCATCCTCAAAGTCTTCAAAGCCATGCGCCGAGGCCACCTGGACGAGGCCGCACTCGAGGACCAGCTCGACAAGCGCGGCTTCCTCAACCGGATCCTGGGCCCGGTCACCAGGGCCGTCACCAAGCCGTGGCATATGTACCCGGTCGGGCTGCTCTTCGGTCTCGGCTTCGACACGGTCACCGAGGTTGGGCTGTTTGGTGCTCGCCGGTGGTGCGGCCGCCTCGAGCCTGCCGTGGTGGGCAATCCTGACAATGCCGATCCTGTTTGCGGCCGGCATGTCGCTGCTGGACACCATCGACGGCTCGTTCATGAACTTCGCCTATGGCTGGGCGTTCTCCAAACCGGTCCGCAAGGTCTACTACAACATCACGATCACGGCGCTGTCCGTCGCCGTCGCGCTCCTGATCGGCGGCATCGAGCTCATCTCGATCCTGACCCAGAAGCTGGACATCACCACCGGGCTGCTGGCCACGATCGGCTCGGTCGACCTCAACAGCGTTGGCTACTGGATCGTCGGTCTGTTCGCGGCCACCTGGGCGGTTGCCCTGGCCGTATGGCGCTTTGGCCGCATCGAGCAACGCTGGGAGTCAAGCCTCCTCGACCTCGGCGACTGACGCACGCACCCGACATACGCCATCCGAACACCGCGGATCGCGCGTTTGGGGCCCTTCCGGG
>DATCQG010000316.1:0-2209 GCA_036569625.1 Dermatophilaceae bacterium
CGCCGTGGTGGCGATGTTGAAGAACAGCGTCCGGGCCGGGTCGCGGTAGCTCCAGGAATACAGGCGCGTCATGATCAGGGAGTCGGCCGTGTCGAGTGTCGACATGCCCGCGGCGAAGAGCAACGGCAGGCTGAGGACAGCCAGGACCGGCAGGGCACCACCAGCCGCTGAGGACGCCGACAGAGCGAGAAGCGTGATCTCACTGGCGGTTTCGAGGCCCAGCCCCATGAGCAGCCCCACGGGGTACATGTGCCACGAGTGCTTGACCATCGAACGGAACCTGCCACCGGCGATGCGGTTGATGAACCCACGCGAGAGCAGAGCCTCCTCCACACTGTGGGAGGTGTCAGCTCCCGACCGCAGCCGCCGCCACAGGCCGACTAGGTTGCGCAGGACTGCTCCGTTGAGAGTGGCAACCACGAGCAGAAACACCATCGCCACGACGATCGCAATCGTGCCTCCTGCTGATCGCATCGAGTCCACCTGCGTCTGGGTGATCCGCCCGGCGGCGGCGGCCACGAGCAGCGCCAGGACGACGACGACCGTCGAATGGCCCATGGCGAAGAAGAAGCCGACACCGATGGGACGCCGGCCGCGCATCAGCATCACGCGGGTGGTGTCGTCGATCGCGGCAATGTGGTCGGCGTCGAAGGCATGGCGCATGCCCAGCACGTAGGCCAGTGCGCCGGATCCGGCCAGTCCGCCGGCCGCAGCCGCGTCGCCACGATGGGCCAGATAAAGGGCAATACCGGAGACGTGCAGCATCGCGATGATCCCCAGGATCCCGGACAGTCTCACCCGTTCGGACCGGGTCCATCTCCCGGACAGCTCGCTGGCTTGGCTCATGCTCATGAGGACTTCCTGCCTGTTCGTACCAGTGCTGTCATCACGCGACCTCGGCAGCGCGGGATACGAATCGGGTCGCCATTGCTGGATATCCGGCCCAATGCACATGCAGGTATGACGCGTGGACCGCTCCCAGTGCCAACCCCTCGGTCTTCGGCCGACCGGCGCCGTCTTTCCAGGCCCAGGCGGCCAGCGCCGTGCCGTCGGAATCAAGGTGGACCTGGGTGCGGTGGAACTCGTGGCCGTTCACCCGTTGCCCTTCGTGACACAGCACGTTGTCGGACAGGGCGACCGCGGTGCGATATCCAAGGGTCAGATGGGAACTCATCCGGGCAGTCAGGGGCAACACGCCGCACATGGGCGCCCCATCGAGCTCACGGCCCAGATAGAGCAGCCCGGCGCACTCGGCTGAGATGGCCCCCCCGTCATCGGCGAACTTCCTGATCTCACGGCGGAGCGGCGTGTTCGCGGCCAGATCGCTCGCATGGATCTGCGGGAAGCCGCCGCCGATAAGTAGACCGGAGACGCCGGCAGGCAGCGACTCGTCGTGCAGGGGGTCGAACCCGACGACCTCGGCTCCGGCGGCCGCGAGCAGCTCGCTGGTCTCGGCATACCCGAAGCTGAAGGCGGCGCCACCGGCGACGGCGATCCGGGGGGCTCGCGCCGCCCACGTGCCGGACTGACCCACTTCGACTGCCGGATCCCAGGGCTGGACATCGAGATCCGGGGCGGTTCTCGCGACCTCGATCAGGGCGTCGAGGTCGAGGTACTTCTGCGCCATCAACGACAAGGCCGCGACGGCCTCCAGGGCTGCGGGCTGGCGTTCGGCCACCGGGATCAGGCCCAGGTGGCGGCTGGGCACGACCACCTCTGGCAGCCGCGGGATGACCCCGAGAACCGGCACTCCGGTCTCGGCGACACCGTGGCGGGCCTCCGCCTCATGCCGTGGTGAGGCGACGTTGTTCAGGATCACGCCGGCCACCCGGACTGTGTCGTCGAACCGCGAGAAGCCGTGGACGATGGCGCCGACGCTGCGGGCCACGGCGGCGCAGTCGACCACGAGCACCACGGGCGCCTGAACGAGTCTGGCCACGTGGGCGCTCGAGGAGAAGCCGCCCGTTCCGGTGGCGCCGTCGAACAGGCCCATGACGCCCTCGATGACCGCGATGTCGGCAACCCGGGGGGTGAGCGCTGCGTGCACCAGAAGTGTCGGGACGCGTTGCTCCCCTTGCAGATACGGGTCCAGGTTGCGACCGGCGCGACCGCAGGCGGCCGAGTGGTAGCTGGGATCGATGTAGTCGGGTCCGACCTTGTGGGGCGACACCTCCAGGCCCCTGTCACTCAGCGCCGCCATGACGCCGGT
>DATCQG010000317.1:0-1834 GCA_036569625.1 Dermatophilaceae bacterium
GCGGATGTCGCGGATGTTGTCGATCTCGAGCAGCCGGTCCAGGAAGGCCTCGAGGTTCTTCCACGGCATGTTGGCCACGTCTCCACCGGAGACGACCACGTCGCGCACCGAAGGGTTTGCGCGCAGGTAGCTGATCATCCCGTCATAGCGGTCGACCGGCTTGAGGTCGAACTTGAGCTTGGGGATGACCGGCGTCGAGTTCCCGACCAGATCCATGCGGGTGCAGTGCCCGCAGTACTGCGGGCAGGTTGGCAGCAGCTCGGCCAGGACCTTGGTCGGGTAGCGGTGGGTCAGGCCCTCGACGGCCCACATGTCGTGCTCGTGCAGGGAGTCGCGGGAGGAGTAGGGGTGGCTGGGCCAGTCGGTGCGCCGGTCGCTGAAGACGGGCAGCATGTATCGGCGGACGGGGTCGGCATAAAAAGCACGGGTGAAGTCCTCGCCGGTGCGGGGGAGGGAACCGGTGGAATCGCTCACGCAGGGGACCATCGTGTTCATCATCTGTGGCGGCACCAGCATGGACATCGTGGCCCGCTCGGCCTGGTCACGCTCGAGATCGGCGTAGAACGCGTCGGTGAGCAGATCGCCCATGAGCGCCCGCAGCCCCCTGATGTTCTTGATGGAGTTCAGCCGCTGCCAGTGGGCACTGGCCCAGTCGGCCGCCGTAACGTGGCGCCATCCGGGCAGGCGGGTCCAGTCGGGTTCCACCAGCTCGCGGCGCAGGTAGGCGTAGGGCTGCTCGATCTTTGTGTGCATAACTGGCATGATACGGGAGAACTTGCGGTGGATATATCGCCACACCGCAAATTCTCTTCGCGTTGGTCCCAAACCAGGAGAAAACCGTGACTCTGTCGGATGTCCGACCCGTTGGCTCACCCGTTGGCCTGCACCGTGTCCTCGAGCCCACGGGAGAACAGATCACCCTGCCCCAGTCCGCGCAACGGCTGGACACATCGCCGGAGCTCTGGGCAGACGAGGTTCGCATCGACATCGAGACCCTCAACCTGGATGCTGCCTCGTATCGCCAGCTCTCGGGCGCACACCAGCTGCGTGGCGGGGGAACCGATGGTGCGGCGGTGAAGGCCGAGGTCCTGGACATCGTGGCCACACGGGGCAAGATGCAGAACCCGGTCACCGGCTCGGGCGGCATGCTCATCGGGACTGTCGCCGAGGTCGGTCCGCGGAGCCCCCTGGGGCTCGAGGTTGGTGACCACGTTGCGACGTTGGTGTCCCTCTCACTGACGCCGTTGCGGATCACCGACGGCCTGACGCGATGGGACGGGCTGGGGGAGCGGGCGCCGGCTTCGGGCCACGCCATCCTGTTCGGCCGTTCCATCGCAGCAGTACTGCCCGACGACCTCGACCCCGAGCTCGCCTTGATGGTGATGGATGTCTGCGGTGCGCCGGCGTTGGTGGCCCGGCTGGTCCGCGAATACAGCGCCAGGGGTGAGGCGCCATCGGTGCTCGTTCTTGGGGGAGCCGGCAAGTCGGGGTCCCTGTCCCTGGCGGCGGCGCAGGACGCTGGTGCCGGGCGGCGGGTCGCGGTCGTCCCTCACGAGAGGGAGGCGCAGATGCTGCAGGGCACGGGGCTGGCCGATCATGTGGTGATCGCAGACGCCCGCTCGCCGCTTGGCCTGTCCAGTGCGGTCGAGGCCGCCGGAGGTGCAGCGGACATCACCGTTGTCTGCGTCGATGTCCCGGGCTGCGAGCAGCCGGCGCTGCTCTCGACGGCTCAGGGCGGCACGGTGGTCTTCTTCTCGATGGCGACGAACTTCGCCGCAGCCGCCTTGGGTGCCGAAGGTCTGGCCGCCGATGTGAGGATGCTGGTCGGCAACGG
>DATCQG010000318.1:0-3848 GCA_036569625.1 Dermatophilaceae bacterium
CGTCGACAACTACGACAGCTTCGTCTTCACCATCGTGGGCTATCTCCAACAGCTCGGCGCCGAGTGCGAGGTTGCCCGCAACGACGCCGTATCGCCGGGCGACGGCGCCGGGTTCGACGGCGTCCTGGTCTCACCTGGTCCGGGCACTCCCGAGGATGCCGGAGTCTCGATGGCGATGATCTCGGCCTGCGCCGAACGCCGCCAGCCGATGCTCGGGGTCTGCCTAGGACATCAGGCTCTCGGCGTCGTCTTTCTGTGCCACGGTCAACCGGGCGCCGGAGCTTCTGCACGGCAAGACCTCGGCCGTGATCCACGACGGCACCGGCGTGCTGCGGGGGCTGCCGTCGCCCTTCATCGCGACGCGCTATCACTCACTGACCATCGACCCTCCGACCGTGCCCGCAGAGCGGATCGTGACGGCGCATACGGAGTCCGGGGTGATCATGGCGGTACGTCACCGGACTCTCCCCCTGGAAGGCGTGCAGTTCCACCCCGAGAGCGTGCTGACCCAGGGCGGGCATCGGCTGCTCGCCAACCGGCTGCA
Organism: Dermatophilaceae bacterium; assembly: GCA_036569625.1. Taxonomy (GTDB): domain Bacteria; phylum Actinomycetota; class Actinomycetes; order Actinomycetales; family Dermatophilaceae; genus UBA4719. The sequence goes on from DATCQG010000318.1 coordinate 545, forward strand.
GACCTGCGGCCTCGCCGATGCGGTCGGACCGGGCCGAGGGTCTGAGCCCGCTCGTCCACGACGCCGCTGGCGTGGCGCGGATGGTCGTCACGACGTAGGTCGCATCGCCCCGGTGAAACGAGGCGGCAGGTCGGCATCGGTCCTGAAACGAGGCGGCAGGTCGGCATCGGACCGTGAAGTCGCAAGAACTGCTGTAACCGGCGACGTTTTAGGACGATTGTTGCGACTTCACCGAGCGTCGCGAAGCCTCATTACCCGGTGGTCGTCGTTGACGGCGTGGGCGGCGTGGTTGGCGGCGTGGTTGGCGGCGTGGTTGGCGGCGTGGTTGGCGCGGGGGTCTGTGCGACCACCAGGCCGATCACGGTGCCGACGTCCACGGAGTCGCCGACGTGTGTCTGGGACAGAACAGTGCCCTCGGGCTGGTCGGCGCTGTCCTTGAAGGTGGTCTTGGTCTTCAGCTTCAGGTCGCTGAGGGCCTGTTGGGCGGCCCCGCGGTCGGTTCCGACCTCATCGGGCACCTTGACCTTGCCACTGGCGACCTTGAGGATGACCGCAGACCCGGCCGGCACCGTCTCGCCGGCAGCAGGCACGGTCTCTACGACCTTGCCCTTGTCGAGGCTGGGGTCGTCGACCGTCTGCACCTTGCCGACGGTGAGGCCGACGGCCGCCAGGGTCACCGTGGCGGAGTCCACGCTCTGACCAGAGACCGCCGGCACGACCGCGTCGCCCGGGCCGCTGGACACCGTGATGGTGACCGTGGTGTTGGCGGGGAACTGCTCACCGGGTTGAGGGCTCTGGTCGACGACCCGGCCCTTCTCGGCAGCGTTGGTCGCAAAGGTGGCGACTGGCTTGAACCCCACCGAGCGCAGCTTGGCCTCGGCTTGGGGCTGGGTCAGGTTGACCACGGTCGGGACGGCCAGCTTGGGAGCGCCGTTGCTTGCGCTGAACAACGCCCTTCCGGCCAGCCCGACCAGGACGAGGGCGGCCACGACAGCAAGGGCCAGCAGCACGTACGTGGCCATGTGCCGTTTCCGCGCCAGCTCGGCCGGGTCGCGACCGATAGCCGGCAAGGTGGCGGTGTTGTGCGTCCTTCCGGCCGGGGGGATGCCGGTCGGTGGGCTGACGACCTGGGTGGCGTCCGCGGGGAACATCGCCATGGTCGGTTCACCGCCCATCGCTGCGGCGCCGGTCAGCGCACCCGCAGCGAGGGCGGCCCCTGCGGCACTCCCGTGGGCGGCGGAGCTGATCGGCCGTCCGAGTCGGGCCGCTGCCAGGTCGGAGCGGAACTGGGACGCGTCCTGGTATCGCGCATCGCGATCCTTCACGAGGGAGTGCAGCACCACAGCGTCGAGGTCGGCGCTGAGTCCTGGCCGGAACATGGACGGGGGCTGAGGGGCCTGACCAACGTGCTGGTAGGCGATGGAGACCGGCGAGCTCCCGACGAACGGCGTACGGCCGGTGAGCAGCTCATAGAGCAGGCAGCCGGTGGAGTACAGGTCGGAGCGGGCATCGACGGGGCTGCCTTGGGCCTGCTCGGGTGAGAGGTACTGCGCCGTGCCGATGACGGACTGCGTCTGGGTCATCGTCGCAGCACTGTCGGCGATGGCGCGGGCGATCCCGAAGTCCATCACCTTGACCTCGCCCGCCGGGGTCAGCATCACGTTGGCCGGCTTGATGTCCCGGTGGACGATCCCCATCCGGTGGCTGTAGGAGAGCGCATCGAGAACGCCCTCGGTGACCCTGGCCGCCTCAGCGGGATCCATGACCGTCGTCTCGGTGAGGATCTCGCGCAACGTGCGGCCCTCGACATACTCCATCACGATGTATGGCAGGGCTATGCTCGCGCCGCCACTCTCAGCCTCGTGGTCCTCGCCGCTGTCGTAGACCGCGACGATGGCGGGGTGGTTGAGCCCCGCTGCGGACTGGGCCTCGCGGCGGAAGCGGGCCAGGAACGATGGGTCGCGGGCCAGGTCCGAGCGCAGCATCTTGATCGCCACGGTGCGGCCGAGTCTGGTGTCGTGACCTGCGTGGACCTCGGCCATTCCGCCGCGGCCGATCAGCTCACCGACTTGGTAGCGCCCGCCGAGCAGACGAGGTATGCCGTTCACGGCTTGCCCTTCTTCTTGCTGTTGTCCTGGCCCTTGCCCGCTGTGGGATGCCGGGTCGCCGATGAGGTGACCGGAGGGGCCGTTGCGCTGGTGCTCGAGGTCGAAGCCCGAGTGCTGGTTGCTGTGGCTGGGGTGAGAGGTGTCTTGGCGGCACCGTTGCCGCTGGCGTGGGAGATGATCACGAACGCGAGGACACCCAGGACTGCAGCCGCGGCTCCCACGAGCCAGGCCGAGCGGCGATCGGTGGCGCGGGAGGGATGGGGGCGGCGCAGCCCATCAAGGGAGCCTGCGAGCAGGGCTAACCGTCCGCGTCCCTCCTGTGCCGCAAGCCTCGGCATCGCTCGGGTTGGCGCGGGCATGGCCTGCGTGGGTGCATGCGCATTTGTTGCTGGGCTGGCCGCGGCAGAGCTGATCGCCGCGGACTCGGTGAGCGGGGGCTCGGTGAGCGGGGGCTCGGGGGCGGACGCGGTGAGTGCGAAGGCGGCACCCGGCATACCGAGGGCGTGAGCCATGTCCGCCGCGCTTGCGGGACGGTCTGCAGGGTCCTTGGCCATGGCGGCGCTGATCACGTCGCGGAGCCCGACCGGGACGGTGTGAGGCAGCGGCGGCGGCGGATTGTTGACGTGGGCGAGGGCGGTCGACACGACGCTGCCGGTGTCGAACGGGCGCTCACCGGTGAGCATCTCGTGTCCGACCACGCCGAGGGCGTAGATGTCGCTGGCGGCGGTCGCACTCTGGCCCAGAGCCTGCTCGGGGGAAAGGTACTGGGCGGTTCCGAGGACCTGGCCGGTCTGGGTCAGGGGTACCGAGTCGACCGCACGCGAGATGCCGAAGTCGGTGAGCTTGACCGTGCCATCGGGGGTGATCAGGATGTTGGCCGGTTTCACGTCGCGGTGGACGACTCCGCCCTCATGGGCAGCGGCCAGAGCCGTGGCGGCCTGGATGAGGATCGCCACGGTCTCCTGCGCTGACAACGGCGCTCGCTCGGAGATGATCTGGCTCAGTGGCTGGCCGGGCACCAGCTCCATCACGAGGTATGCCGTGCCGTCGTCCTCGCCATAGTCGAACACGGTGGCGATGTTGGGGTGCTGCAGAGCGGCTGTATGCCGTGCCTCGGCGCGGAAGCGCTCGACGAAGTCGCTCTCCTGGCTCAGACCGGGGTTGAGCAGCTTGACCGCGACCGTGCGGTCGAGGAC
>DATCQG010000319.1:0-12213 GCA_036569625.1 Dermatophilaceae bacterium
GGGGGCACGCCGTACCTGGTTGATGCTGGTCACTGGGCCACCGAGTGGATGTGGCTGGCGAGCGCACGCTCCGAGTTGTTGCGCGAGCTCGGGGACCGAGGCAGTAGTTTGGACACTCACATCTGCACACTGCGCACCGACCCGTGGGACTTCGTCATCGGAGCCAGCGCGAGCGACATCACCGGAGGTACGTCCTGAAAGCCGATACGAGTCGCCAGTGGCGCTTGCTCGACCTGCAGGCGCTCGACACGCGTCTGGACCAGATCGCACACCGCCGGGCGACTCTGCCCGAGCTCGTCGAGCTGGGCGCTCTGCAGGCTCAGACCTCGGCCCTTGACGACGACCTGGTCCGCGCCCGGACAGCACTGGATGATGTCCAGCGCGAGATCGGCAAGGCCGAGTCGGACGTGCAGCTGGTGCGCGAACGAAGCGCCCGGAACCAGACCCGTATGGAGGCTGGCCAGGGGACCGCCAAGGACATGCAGGCCCTGCAGCACGAGGTCGAGTCGCTCGCTCGCAGGCAGTCCGACCTCGAGGACGTCGAGCTCGAGGTGATGGAGCGCGCCGAGGGTCTCGCCGCTGACGTGAGCAGGCTGGAGACTGCCCGCGCCGAGCTGACTGGACGTGTTGAGGAGCTAGAGGCCTTGCGCGACAAGGCTTTTGCCGAGATGGACGCGGAGGTCGAGCAGATCGGTCACTCCCGGAGCGACGTCGTTGCCGGAGTCGGCCAGGACCTGGTGGACCTCTATTCGAAGATCCGCGCATCCAGTGGTGGTATCGGGGCTGCGGTTCTGCGCCAGCGTCGTTGTGAGGGATGCAACCTGGAGCTCAACCAGGTCGACATCAACCGGTTCATGAGTGCCGAGCACGACGAGGTGCTGCGCTGCGAGGAGTGCCGCCGCATCCTGGTCCGCACCTCCGAGTCCGGTATCTGATCTGTTGCCAAGCCCATTCACGAGGATCGTGATGGTGCGTCACGGTGTCACCGACTTCACCGCTGCGGGCAAGCTGGACGGGCGGGGAGGCCCCAACCCTTCGTTGAACTCAGAGGGCAGGCGGCAAGCCAGCATTGCCGGTGCACGAGTCCGCGCTTTCGTCGAGGACAACGCGGCACGCGTCGTAACGTCCAGCCTGCAGCGCGCCGTCGAGACGGGCGCGGCCATCGCCAAAGAGCTCGGTGTTCGTGCCCAGATCGATGCCGACTGGGACGAGCAGAGCTTTGGTGACTGGGAAAGCAGGAGCGTGGGCGATCTGGCTGCCAGCCACCCGCAGGAGCTGCGGAGCTTCAGGGAGGACCCGCACTACTCACGGCCCGGCGGGGAAGGGCACGTCGTTCTCCAAGCCCGCGTCCTGGCGGCGTTCGATCGGGCAACCGCAGCCGGAGGCACTGTGGTCGTCGTCAGTCACCGCAAACCGATCGTGACGGTGCTCTCGCATGTTCTTGGCATCCCGTATGACCGGATCTGGAGGATGGCCACGGCGCCGGCGTCGCTGACTGTCATCGAGGTCTGGGCCGATGGCGCCGCGTCGGTTGCTTTCGTCAACGACACCAGCCACCTGCGCTGAGCACAGGTCCACCCAACCGGCCACGCCGAGCGGCCTGAGCAACCGTTTCTGTGTGGACGACTGTGGAATCCTTGCTCCATGGATGAGCGAACTGTTTGGAAGGTGGAGCGGGGATGAGCTACGCCGGGAACGTCGCACCGTTGGAGGCGTATGTCGCGCTGCAGGCTGACGCTGACGCCGTCCTGGTCGACGTGCGGACGAGTGCGGAGTGGAGCTACGTGGGGCTGCCCGACCTCTCAACGATTGGCAAGCGTGTCATTCCCCTTGAGTGGCAACGCTTTCCGGACGGCGCGCTGAACACGAGCTTTGTGGAGCAGCTGCGCGAGGCAGGCGTCGCTGAGGGCGCGCCGATCTACTTCCTGTGTCGCTCGGGTGTGCGATCGGCCGCCGCGGCAGGGGTGGCGACGGCTGCCGGTCTCGGACCGGCATACAACGTCTCCGACGGCTTCGAGGGTCCGCTGGACCACGACGGTCACCGAACGGTCGCGGGCTGGAAGGTCGCGGGACTTCCGTGGAGGCAGGGATGAGGCAGCTGCGTCCGGACACATTGGCGGTCCGGGGGGGCCTGGCCCGTAGCGGGTTCGACGAGACCTCTGAGGGACTTTTCCTGACCTCGGGCTACGTCTACGCCTCGGCGCAGGAGGCGGAGGCTGCGTTCAAGGACGAGATCGACCGGTTCGTCTACTCGCGCTACGGCAACCCCACGGTGCGCATGTTCGAGGAGCGGATGCGGCTGCTCGAGGGCACCGAGGCGTGCTTTGCCACGGCCACCGGCATGTCCGCGGTCTTTGTCGCCTTGGCGGCGCTCCTGGCGAAGGGGGACCGGGTCGTGAGCGCGCGCGGACTCTTCGGTTCGTGTTTCGTGATTCTGGACGAGATCCTTCCGCGCTGGGGCGTGGAGAGCGTCTTCGTCGACGGGTCTGATCTGGACCAGTGGCGGGCGGCCTTGTCGGAACCGGCTGCGGCGGTGTTCTTCGAGTCGCCCAGCAACCCGATGCAAGAGCTCGTGGACATCGAGGCGGTATGCGAGCTGGCTCACGGCGCCGGGGCCACTGTCGTCGTCGACAATGTGTTCGGCACCCCTGTGTTCTCCAAGCCGCTGGAGCTCGGCGCGGATGTCGTCGTCTACTCGGCCACCAAACACATCGACGGTCAGGGTCGCACGCTGGGCGGCGCGATCCTGGGCACTTCCGAGTTCATCAACGGCCCGGTCAAGAACCTGATGCGTCATACCGGTCCGTCGATGTCGCCGTTCAACGCATGGGTGTTGCTGAAGGGACTGGAGACCCTGTCGTTGCGCGTCGAGCGGATGGCGACCTCGGCGCTGGAGCTGGCGCGTGCCCTGGAGGGCCACTCGAAGATCGCGCGCGTGCTGTATCCGTGGCTCTCGTCGCACCCGCAGTACGACCTCGCCAAAAAGCAGATGTATGGCGGTGGGACGGTGGTGACCTTCGAGCTGGTCGGCGGCAAGGACGAAGCGTTCGCGGTGATGAACGCCCTTGAGATCATTGATATCTCGAACAACCTGGGGGACTCGAAGTCACTGATCACGCACCCGGCCACGACCACGCACCGGCGCCTGGGGCCGGAGGGCCGGCTCGCTGTCGGCATCACCGACGGAGTCCTGCGCGTCTCTGTCGGCCTCGAGGACGTCCGCGACCTGGTGGAGGATCTCGAGCGCGCCCTCGGCTGACCCAACCAAGCCGCGTGCGGTCAGGTGAATGCGAGGGCCAGGACTGCGGCTAGTGTCGCTGCGGATGCACACAGCGCCCCCTGTCATGCGAACCGCCACAGCGAGATCGTGACGCCCGCGCGACGGCATCGCTCCCGCCACAGGATCGTGGCCAGGGACGCCCAGATCGTGATCAGGGGGCTGGCGTTGACGTCGATCAACAGAGCAACCAGGCGACGTGGACCGTCGTCGGTGACCGTCTCGAGAGCAAGGTAGGCCGGGAGGTTGGCGGCGCCGGCTCCAACGGCACTGATGCGCATCAGGTCCAAAGCACCGGTGCCGCCACCGACCCAGCTGGCGAGAAGGTCGTGCAGCCCGTGGGCCAGGGCGAGGTCCACGGAGACGAACAGCGCGATCACCCCCAGCACGATGAGCCAGGGGATCCTGACTGCGCGCAGGAGCGGGCGGTTGCGCACCAGAGCCGTGCCGATGAGTGCGAGAGCCGCAGCTGACGCGGGGATGGCCGGGGTGATCCCGCTCGCGAAAGCTGGGCCGAGAGCCAGACAGACCGACCCTGACGCGACCAGTAGCGTCCGGTCATGGGGTTCCGGAGGAGCCTCGGGGGAGTAGCGCCTCCGCAGGTCGCGACGATGAATCACGGCCAACACGCCCACGGTGGCACCGATGGCTGCAATGGCCGGCCACAGGGCCAACGAGATGTATCCCGAGTGGCTGAGTCCCAATGCCGAGAACCGGTGCAGCGCAAGCAGGTTGGTCAGGTTGGATACGGGCAGGAGCAGCGAGGCGGTGTTGGCCAGCCAGACCGTGGTCATGGCGAACGGCAGTGGATTCAACCGGAGCTGGCGAGCGACCGCGATCACCACCGGGGTGAGCAGGACCGCCGTGGTGTCGAGACTGAGGACGATCGTCGAGAGGCACGAGAGTCCGACCACGAGCAGCCACAACAGTCAAGTATGGCCGTGGCCGGCCCGGGCAGCCGAGTGACCGGCGACGTCGAAGACCCCTGCGGCGTCGGCGATCTCGGCCACCACGGTGATGGCGACCAGGAAGATGAGGACAGGACCGATCCGCGTCGCCAAGTCCGTCAGGGAAGCCCCGTCGTACCAGTCAATGAACGCTTGTGTTGAGGATCCACGGCTGGCCGGGCCGTGCTGGCTCGATCAGTGTTGTCTCGAAGCGACGGGCAACCACCCGCTGCAGGGCTTTCGCACTCCTGGCGTCGACCCCGGTCTGGCACAGGTACCGGGCCACCAGACCCCGGGTGTGCTTGGCCATGTGCGTGGCGCCAGGGACGCGGATCTGCACCCAACGGTTGGCAAGGACGGCCTGCGGAACCCAGGCTGTGGCATACGTGCTCGACCTGACATCGACGATCATCCCGCGACCGGCGGCGAGCGGAAGAACAGTGGCGAGAGGCGCGCGCCATACTGCCGCCAGGGGACCGAGCTCGCCGAGGTTCACGCCCATGGACAGGCGGTACGGGGGGATCTTGTCGGCGGGGCGCAGCGCGCCGAACAGGGCTGAGACCACGACGAGCCAGCGGTTGGCGCGGCGCCGGGCGACTGAGTCCAACGAGGCCAGGTCGAGAGCGTCGTACAGAACCCCGGTGTAGAGATCCGCGACACGTACGGCCGGAGCCGACCCCAGGCGAAGGTTGTGAGCGATGTCCGAGCGGAGGTTGGCGCTGACTCCCAACAACGACGGGGCATCTGGGTGCGCGCTGATCTGGGCCAGGGCAGCGGCGACCTTGACACGTGTGGAGGCGAGCTCAGGGAAGGAGACGCGTCCCAGGTCGGCGGGCTTGCCGATGGCGCGTCCCGTCTTGGACTCCGAGGGCGGCAAGAGGATCAACACGCCCCAGAGCGTAGGTGGGCCGACGGCGGGTGTCGGCCAAGGGTTCTGGTTAGGGTGAATCCATGCCGATGCGAAGGATCAATCTCGTCAAGGAGAAGCAGGGATCGGGCGCCCCGGCGGTCGAACATCTCCAGCTGAACCAGGCCTTCGATGCGGTACGCGCCGAGCTCAAGGTCCCCGGTGACTTCCCGCCGGAGGCTCTTGCCGAGGCGATGGCTGCTGTCGGCGCGGCGTCGCTTCCCCAGCGGGACGAGACCGCGCTGCCGTTCCTGACCATTGACCCTCTCGGGTCCATGGACCTCGATCAGGCATTGCACATCGAGCGCGTGGGCAAGGGATACAGGGTGCGCTATGCGATCGCCGACGTCCCAGCATTCGTCAAGCCCGCAGGTGCCATCGATACCGAGGCGCGCAGGCGTGGGCAGACCATCTATGCCCCCGATCATCGCACTCCGCTGCACCCCGAGCAGATCGGCGAGGATGTGGCCAGTCTGCTCCCGAACCAGGTGCGACCGGCATTCGTCTGGGACATGCAGCTCGATCCAGATGGTGACGGAACCTCGGTCGACGTCTATCGGGCCATGGTCGGCAGCAAGAACCGCTTCGACTACGGGCAGGTGCAGGCATCGGTCGACAGCGGTACGGCCGATGAGCGCCTCGTCCTTCTCAAGGAGGTGGGCGAACGACGCATTGCCCTGGAGCGAGCCCGCGGCGGGGCGAGTCTGCCCTTGCCCGAGCAGGAGGTCAGCCTGGACGAGGCGGGACACTACGTCCTGGCGTTTCGCCCGCCAGTTGCCGCAGAGGACTGGAACGCCCAGATCTCGCTGATGACCGGGATGGCCGCCGCCGAGATGATGTTGCACGCCGGGGTCGGCATTCTGCGCACGATGCCTGAGCCAGATCACAACGCTATCAAGCGCTTTCGCCGCCAGGCACGAGCCTTGGGGGTCAACTGGCCCCCGACAGTCCTGTATGGCGAGCTGTTGCGTTCGCTGGACCGCGCCAACCCCAAGCACCTGGCCCTGATCCACGAGGCGACGGCACTGTTCCGTGGCGCGGGGTACACGCCTTTCGATGGTGGCGTGCCCGCGCTGACCCTGCATGCGGCGGTGGCCGCTCCCTACGCACACGTGACAGCTCCTCTGCGCCGGCTCGTCGACCGCTTCGGCCTCGTCGTGTGTGAGGCGATCTGCGGCGACGCACCGGTCCCGGACTGGGTGCGCCGAGCGCTGCCAACCCTGCCGGCGATCATGAGCGCTTCGGATCACCTCGCCAGCGCGGTGGAGCGTGCATGCACCGACGCCGTCGAATCGGCAGCCCTGCAGCACCGCATCGGTGACAGGTTCCACGGCACCATCGTCGATGTCGACAAGAACGGTGGCCTCGTGCAGATCAGCGATCCTGCGATCCTGGCGCGGCTGGATGGCGCATCCTCGGTGGACGTTGGCACGGAGGCCCTGGTCGAGCTCGTCGAGGCGGATGTTGTCAAGCGACGAGTGTGCTTCCAGGTAGTGGGAGGCGTCAAAGCTCAGTGACGCGAGCACGTTTGCCCCGACTGGTGGCTACGGACCTGGACGGCACCCTGCTGCACAGCGATGGCATCTGCTCGGAACGGACGCGAGCTGCGCTTCGTGCGGTCGAGGACGCAGGGATTGGTGTGGTGCTGGTGACCGCCCGACCACCGCGGTGGCTTCACGATCTTGCCGACCTCGTGGGAGAACACGGGGTGATCCTGTGCGCCAACGGGGCATTCGTCTACGACGTGCACCGTCGCCGAATCCTTGAAGAGCGTTGCATACCGGCCAGCGTCGTCGCGCAGATCGCTGAAGATCTCCGAAGCGCTTTGCCAGGCATAGCCTTTGCCGTCGAGAGCCGAGTCGGTTTCAGGCGCGAAGAGGAGTATCGAAGTGACAACACGACAGCTCAAGACGTTGTGGCCCCGATTCTTGAGGAGCTGCTCGACCCGCTGCCGGGCAAGATGCTGGCTCGGAGCGACGACGTGCCTGCTGAGTACTTCCACAGGGTGGTCGAGGACGTCGTCGGTGATCGGGCGGTCGTCTCCTACTCGGGTGCCTCAGGCCTCGCGGAGATCAGCGCTCTGGGCGTGACCAAGGCTTACGCGCTGGGGGAGTGGTGCGCCGCGAAGGGCATCGACTCAGCGGACGTCTTCGCCTTTGGAGATATGCCCAACGACCTGCCGATGCTCGCATGGGCTGGTCGGTCGTTCGGCGTAGCGAACGCACATCCAGATGTGCTCGACATGGTGGATGAGGTGTGTGCCTCGAATGACGACGACGGGGTCGCCCGAGTTCTCGAGGCGGCGCTCGAGTTGTCGGATTCGGCTGGTGCGTAATGGGATTGGTTTGATGCTGGGCTTGTGTTAGGACAAGTGTTCGAGTAGACTTGGGGGATGGCAGGGATCACGATGGACCAGGTTCGGGCGGGCGATGTTGCTGACCTGGCCGTGTCCTTGTTGGGTCGCCCGGACGTGGAGCTGCTGGCCGCGGACGCGGAGTGCGCTGAGGCGATGGTGGCCGGGGCGCAGCGGGTGATCAGTGCGATGAGCGCGGTGATGGCGGTGGCGATCGAGGCGTGGGGGCGCCGTGAGGGTGAGGCGCTGAGCGTGGACAGGGCTGCCTGGGAGGTCATGTCGGACGCTCAGGGGGACACCAAGGCGGGCAGCTGGGGCAGGGCTGGTCTTCGGCTGGCGGAGGGTCTGCCCAAGGATGAGCATGACTTCATGCCCTCCTACCTGGCCCCGGTGCTGCGGCTCTCGCCGCGCTCGGCTGCCCGCCGCTATGAGATGGCCCGGACCTTGGTCGGGTCGCTGCCGGTGACCTTGGCGGCGATGCGCGCCGGGGATCTGGAGCCACACCGGGCCCAGCAGATCGTTGATGAGGTCCCGGCGGCGGACCTGGGGGTGTGTGCGGCGGTCGAGCGGGCCCTGTTTCCTAGGGTCGTGGACAAGCCCAACACCCGGGTCGGTGCCCTTGCCCGGCGGGCGGTTGTCGCGGCTGACCCGGGCGCGGCGGCGGCCCTGGCCGAGAGGGCTGTGAAGGGGCGGTTCGTGTTCGCCGGGCCCAGTGGCCTGCCGGGGTTGATGCGTTTTGAGGCTGAAGTCGATTCCGGCAAGGGTCGGGCGGTCTGGGCGGCGATCGAGGAGCTGGCCGCGGGCTACCTGAAGGAGGAGGTGGCTGCGACGATGGACCAGGCCCGCGCCGACGCGTTCGTGGACCTGATCCTGGCCCATGCCGCCGTGAGCACGGTGGTTGACCTGGCCCTGCCGGCCGGTTTCGCTACGGCCGGTGCGGCCCGGGGCGGTTCGGTGCTGGAGCAGGCCGCTACCGGTCTGCTGGTCGACGCCGACCAGCACATCGGCCAGGACATCGATCGGGACGCCGTTCGGGACACCGGGTGGGTTGGCGGGTGGGATGGTGGGCCTGGTGCGGTCGTCAGGGTGTTGGCCGGGTTGCCGGCGGTGGGGGTTCTGGACCAGCGGGCCGGGACCCTGACCTCGGCGAGCATCGAGGCGATCCTGGCCGACCCCGATACGGTGTTCCGCCGACTGGTCATCGACCCCGACACCGGGTGGCTTGTTGACGCCGGCGCCAGCACCTACCACCCGGGCCGGCATCTGGCCCGGATGGTGCGTAAGCGGGATCTGCACTGCCGCTTTCCTGGTTGTGCGACGCCGGCCCGGTTCTGTGACCTGGACCATGTGATCCCCTTCCCGCTGGGACGCACGGTCCTGGCCAACCTGGCCTGCCTGTGCCGGCGCCACCACCGCCTCAAGACCCACGGCCACTGGTCCCTGACCATGAGCCCGGTCGGGGTCTGCACCTGGGTCGACCGTCGCACCGGGGTGGTCCACACCACCGAACCCGCCGACTACCGCGAGCTCGCAGTCTGAGCGTGCCCGCGGTCGGATCCCAAAACTGGACTTGATGAGCTCTCTTTGCTTCGGCCATGCCGAAGCGCCTATGCATCGTTCAGATTCGAGCCCTTGGCAGCTCTGACACGTGGCGGGGCAGCCAGGTGACGAACATGTCGAGGCTGGGTAGGGCGAGGTCAGCGCCCGCGGCGCGCAGATCAAGCTCATCGTTGGCGCCCGTGGTGACTCCTACGGCATACGCGTTCGCGGCGCGTGCGGCGACCATGTCGCCCGGGTGGTCGCCGACGTAGATCGAGGCACCCTCTGCGATCAGGGCGGTGGCTTTGTCTTCGGCGAACAGACCTCCGTATACGACGTCAACCAACGTGGTCAGGCCAGCCTCGTCCAAGGCCCGGTGGACGGCAGGAGTGAACTTCGCCGAAACCACGACTGTGCGCCCGCCTGCGGCCCTTACGCAGCGCAGCGACTCGGCAGCTCCGGGCATCGGCAGCGTCCGGGGCGCGTCGACTTCGTCGTAGTAGTGGCGGTAACGCAGCACCAGCGCCTCGGCATCGACGCCCGGGGCGACCAAAGCAGCGGTGTGGATGAAGAGGTCCCCGAGATGCGGCACGAGGTCTTCGGTGCGCACCTCGACGTCGAGGTCTCGAAACGCACGGATGGACGCGCTGATGATGCGCTCCAGGGAGTCGACCAGAGTGAGGTCGAGGTCGAAGCCGACGGTCAGCGGAGCAGGCACGCTTGCGACCCTAACAACCGGTATGGCGTGGTCTGGGCAGCCGGGGTCAACCGAGGCTGGCGGCGGTGAACGTGTCGCACTGGTTCAGGTCACCGCCCTGGTAGCCAGTGCTGAACCACTTCTGGCGTTCGGCGCTGGACCCATGGGTCCATGACTCGGGCGTCACCCGACCCTGAAGCTTCTTCTGGATCCGGTCGTCGCCGACAGCAGATGCGGCGGAGAGAGCCGACTCGATGTCCGCCTGGGTCAAGGGTTTCAGGAGGGTCTGGCCGTTGGAGGCCTGGGTCTGGCTGGCGTGCTTTGCCCAGACGCCGCCAAGGCAGTCAGCCATCAGCTCGATGCGCACGGCGCTGCTGTTCTGCCCCTGCGGGTCCTGCTGGGCTCGGTCGAGGATGCCGAGCTGGTCCTGGATGGCGTGCCCGTACTCGTGCGCGACGACGTACTCCTGAGCCAGCGCCCCGCTGTCGGCGCCGAAACGGCTCGTCAGCACCGCAAAGAAGCTGGCGTCGATGTAGACCTTCTTGTCAAGGGGGCAGTAGAACGGGCCCACCTGGTTGGACGCGGTTCCACAAGCGGACGCGGTCGCGCCGGAATACAGCACGGTGTTGACGTTCCGGTAGTTCTTGCCGTACCGCGGGAGCTCGTCGGTCCAGCAGTCCTGCACGCTGTTGACGGTGCCGATCACACGGCACTGCACATCCCTGTTGGCATCGGCCCCGGTCTTGCACTGGGAGAAGTCGTTGACCTGTGCACCGCCGGGCTGGACCTGGCCGGGGTCGAGCTGCGTGTTCGGTCCGGGGTTGAGGCTGCCATCGGTGCCCCCATTGGTGATGTTGCCCCCGAAGAGCAGTGTGAGGATCAGCACGACGATCCCGCCGACACCACCGCCGACGGCGAGCCCACCACGTCCAACGCCGCTCCCGCCGCTCTCGACCTGAGAGGTGTCGAGGTTCGCATTGTCGTTGAAGCTCATGGTGCCTCCAGACGGTCAGGACGTCATCAACCCACGTCATCCCCGTTTAGACTAGGGACGAAACCCGCACGAGGCGTCCGCCATACCGGCGTCTGCCTGTATGCCGTTTTGCCCTGACCGTCCCCCCACACCTGAACGGAAGTCCGACGTGCTCGAAGCCACCGGTATCGAGATCCGCGGAGGTTCGCGGCTGTTGCTGGAGGGTGCATCCTTTCGGATCGCTCCCGGCGACCGGATCGGCCTGGTCGGGCGCAACGGCGCCGGCAAGACGACGCTGGCCAAGGTCCTCGCCGGCGTCGGGACGCCCAGCGCGGGGCACGTGACCTCTTCCGGCGACGTCGGCTACCTGCCACAGGACGCACGCACCGGCGACCTTCAGATCCTCGCCCGCGCCCGCATCCTGTCCGCCCGCGGTCTGGACTCGATCATTCGCGACATGCGCGACACCGAGGGTGCGATGGCCAGCGCCGATGATGACACCCGCGACAAGGCGTTGAGACGTTACACACGTCTTGAGGAGGCCTTCACCGCGCAGGGCGGCTACGCGGCGGAGTCCGAGGCGGCGGCCATCGCCTCGGCGCTGGGACTGGACGAGCGCGTTCTCGGCCAGACCCTGGCGACCCTGAGCGGCGGACAGCGACGCCGCGTCGAGCTTTCCCGAATCCTGTTCTCTGGCGCTTCGACCCTGCTCCTGGACGAGCCGACCAACCACCTGGACGCCGACTCGGTGGCATGGCTGCGTGACTGGCTGCGTGCCTACAAGGGGGGGCTGATCATCATCAGCCACGACGTCGAGATGCTCGACACCGTCGTCAACCGGGTCTTCCATCTCGACGCCAACCGCGCCGAGATGGACATGTACAACATCGGCTGGAAGCCTTACCTGTTGCAGCGCGAGACCGACGAGCGTCGCCGAAAGCGTGAGCGTCTCAATGCAGAGAAGAAGGCCGGCACGCTGATGGCCCAGGCGGACAAGATGCGCGCCAAGGCCACCAAGGCTGTCGCCGCCCAGAACATGGCCAAACGTGCCCAGCGGCTGCTGGCCGGCCTCGAGGCCGAACGGGGTGGCGACAAGGTGGCCAAGCTGCGTTTCCCCGACCCGGCCTCCTGCGGCAAGACGCCGCTGAGCGCCTCCGGTCTATCGCGCTCTTATGGCTCGCTCGAGATCTTCACGGATATCGACCTCGCCATCGACCGCGGCTCGAGGGTCGTGGTGCTGGGGCTCAATGGCGCCGGCAAGACCACCCTCCTGCGGATCCTCGCCGGGGTTGACCAACCGGACACGGGCGAGGTCGAGCCGGGCCACGGGCTCAAGATCGGCTACTACGCACAGGAGCACGAGAACCTTGATGTCTCGCGGACCGTCCTGGAGAACATGAAGTCGGCGGCTCCCGACATGGGCGATGTCAACACCCGCAAGACCCTTGGCTCTTTCCTGTTCAGCGGCGATGACGTGCACAAGCCGGCAAGAGTGCTCTCCGGTGGCGAGAAGACCCGCC
>DATCQG010000320.1:0-4094 GCA_036569625.1 Dermatophilaceae bacterium
GCGACCTGTCCCCAAGGGGCGTTGCGGACTGCGTCGTGCAACCGCTCGGCGACCTCTTCAGCTGCGTTACCCCCGCCGAATACCAGGATCAGGAACTCGTCACCGCCGTAGCGCACCGGCACGTCATCCGACCGGCAGTGGGTGCGCAGGATGACGGCGATCCGGCGCAGCACCTCGTCGCCCACGCTGTGCGAGTAGTGGTCGTTGACCTCTTTGAACTCGTCGACGTCGACGAACACGGCCGAGAGCTCCTCGCTGCCCTGGTCGAGGGCGCTGGTCATCATCTGCCGGTTCCCCAGACCCGTGAGCGGGTCGAGCAGAACAGCCTGGCCCATCCGGCTGGTCTCGGCGGTGAGAGCGCGCACCTGGTTGCGGGTCTGCAGCGCCGTGAACCGGCCGTCGCGCTCGACCCAGACACGCTCGAGGGCTTCGCGAGCCAGGAGCTTCCACATGTCTACCGCCGGGTGCGGTCCGTGCTCGGCCGTATCCAGCTCGGCGAGAGCCTCCATCGATGCGGCAGCCCAGATCTCACGGCTGGCGCGTTTGGCGTTGGACATTCCGGTATGCAGGTGCCGGCGCGCCCCGTCGTAGTGCCCGGACTCCAGGGCGGCCTGGCCCAGGACGAAGTGGGCCAGGTGGGTCTCGACGAGCTCGCCGCGCAGCTGGAACCGCTGCATAGCGGCGTTGACCCGAGCGGCAGCCAGGTCTGCGTACCCGAGCCGGCTCATCGCGTACGCCTCGATCACCTCTGCCCGGGCCACCATCTCGGAGCTGCCCGCCAGCTTGGCGAACCGGGCCATCCGAAGTGCCTGTTCCGCGCAGTTGACCAGGTGCGGCCTTGCGGTCTCGACGTGGCCGACGACCAGCAACGTTGTGGCCCAGAAGGCATCCATCAGCGCGCACTCCTGAATGACCAGGATGTCTATCTCGACATCGTCACCGAGCTGGATTCCGTGCAGGAGCTCGTCGGCCTGCTCGAAGAGATACACCGCGCGCAGCGCCACAGCCACAGCAGTGCTTGCGGAGAGGTGGCTGTACCGGCCGGGTTTCGTGTTCGCGATGAGCCACGTCGCCTCGGCCAGGGCATCCATCGCCCTGCTCACCTCGTTGACGGCGGTAGAGGACTCTGCCAGGAGCGCCAGCGTCTTGGCCCGCCACATCGGGTCGGGGTCGTCCTCCACGTCGACGAGGAGGTCCAGGGCCACGGTCACCGCCTCGTGATGGCGGCCAACATCCTGGAGGGTGATCCCCTGGACGTAGCGCAGGAACTGGGTGCTGTTCCTGTCACCCGCACCAGCGGTCAGGAGCAGACCCTCCCGGCACGCCAGCACGGCCTGCTCCGAGAACCCGTCGATGTACAGCTGGTGCGCGCGAACGACGAGGTGGTGGAACGGTCCGAACTCGCTCACGGACTCGAGCGCGCTGCTTGTCGGCCCCGCCATCGATCCCCCATCCTGAGCCTCCGTGAGCCGATCCCGGCTCCCGGTACGAAGGACACCCGGCCTATGCACATGCGGACCAGTGCGGCGGACGCTACCACCCTGAGGCCGCCATAGGTGGCAGTTCGGCCCAAATGTGCCCATTCGTCCGAGGGTCACCAGCCATCGCAGATCACCGGTTTTGTGCGACCCCTTACGGTGGAGCCATGGAGCCGGTCTACACCCCCGTCATCTGGGTCGCGAGGGCGTTGTTCGCTGCAGAGGGGCTGAAGTTCACCATCACGGGTGCGCACAACATCCCGGCCTCGGGCGGCGCAGTACTGGTGATCAACCACCTGAGCTACTTCGACTTCGCCTATGCCGGTCTGGCTGCCGTCCCCAGCAGGCGTCTGGTGCGCTTCATGGCAAAGGACGACGTGTTCCGCCACAAGCTCAGCGGCCCGCTCATGCGCGGCATGCATCACATCCCGGTGGACCGGACCGCCGGGGCGGCGTCGTTCCGAGCGGCGGTCAAAGCCCTCAAGGATGGAGAGATCGTGGGGGTGTTCCCCGAGGCGACCATCTCACGTTCGTTCGAGCTTAAGGGCTTCAAGAGCGGTGCCGTCCGGATGGCCCAGGCTGCCGGGGTGCCGGTGCTGCCGATGGTCATCTGGGGATCGCAGCGGGTGTGGACCAAGGGCCACCCCAAGAGGCTGGGCCGTACAAACGTGCCGATCACCCTCAGCGTCGGCGAGCCCATCCTGGCCGGACGCAAGGACGACGCCGACCACATCAACGCGCAGATTCGCGCCCGGATGAACGAGCTGCTGGCTGCCGCGCAGGAGGACTATCCGGCCCTGCCGACGAACGAGCTGAAGTACCTGCCCGCCCGTCTCGGCGGTTCGGCACCGACCCTGGAGCAGGCGACCGTCATGGACGACGAAGAAGCGGTACGCCGGGCTGCACGGCGCGGCAGGGCCGGCTGAGGTCAGTGCTCGCATCGCTCCTGCGCGTGTACCTGCGCCCTTACCAACGGCCGATCGCCCTGATCGTGCTCTTCCAGCTCATCTCGACGATCGCCAGTCTCTATCTGCCGGGCCTGAACGCCCAGATCATCGACCAGGGAGTCGTCACCGGGGACACGGGCTACATCGTCCGCACCGGTGCCGTGATGCTGGGCGTGACCGCGCTGCAGATCGTGTGCTCCGTCACGGCCGTCTACTTCGGCGCCCGCACCGCGATGGCGCTGGGGAGGGACCTGCGCGAGTCGGTCTTTGTCACGGCCACGTCCTTCGCCGCCCAGGAGGTCGGCCGGTTCGGGGCACCGTCGCTGATCACGAGGTCCACCAACGACATCCAGCAGGTCCAGATGCTCGTGCTGCTGATCTTCACGATGATGATCACGGCGCCGATCATGTGCTTCGGCGGCATCATCATGGCGCTGCGACAGGACGTCTACCTGTCATCGCTGCTCGTGGTGATCGTGCCGATCCTGCTCGTGTGCGTGATCCTGATCATCTCGAGGATGCGGCCGCTGTTCCGTTCGATGCAGCTCAAGATCGATCTGATCAACCAGATCCTGCGCGAGCAGATCGGCGGCGTCCGCGTCATCCGGGCCTTCGTCAAGGACACCCATGAACGAGCGCGCTTCGACGGTGCCAGTGCAGACCTGATGGATGTGTCTGTTCGCGTGGGCCGCCTGATGGCGCTGATGTTCCCCACCGTGATGCTCGTGATGAACGGCTCCAGCGTCGCCGTGATGTGGCTCGGTGGTCATCGAATTGCCAGCGGCGACATGCAGATCGGCACCTTGACGGCATTCCTCAGCTACCTCATGCAGATCCTGATGGCAGTCATGATGGCGACCTTCATGTTCGTCCTGCTGCCCCGGGCGGAGGTCAGTGCGGAACGGATCACCGAGGTGCTCGACACGGTTCCCAGCGTTGGCGCACCGGACGAGCCTGCGGTGCGCACCCGGCATACCGGCCTGGTGGAGCTGCGTGAGGCGTCCTTCAGCTATCCAGGGGCACAGGAGGCGGTTCTCCATGGGGCCAGCCTCGTGGCCCGGCCGGGGGAGACGACCGCGATCGTCGGGTCGACCGGCAGCGGGAAGTCGACGTTGCTCAACCTCATCCCGCGACTGGTGGATGTGACCGGTGGGATGGTGCTGGTCGATGACATCGACGTCCGATCCCTGGACCCGGATGACCTCCGGTCCTCGATCGGTCTGGTCCCCCAACGGCCCTACCTGTTCGGGGGAACGGTTGCGACCAACCTTCGCTACGGCAAGGAGGACGCCACGGACGAAGAGCTATGGGCTGCACTGGACGCGGACCAACCGGTCGGCTGAGCTGTTGACCGCCCGTTAGCCGGTTTGTTTCGGCGATACCACGGTTTCTACCGGTAGCGATGCAACAAACGGTTAACGCCTGGGCCAGCTCGCTGTCCTGTGGACGGATCGGCAGGGGTGTCGGCAAGGGAGCCTAGGGTCGTCTCCATGTCTTCAGCTCCGACCTCATCACCCCTGGGTCCCGGACGGTCCCGTATCGCCGCCAGGGTGATCGCCGCGATCGCCGGCGACGACGCCGTTCTCCGTGACGACCAGAGCCTGGCCGTGGCCGCTCTGTGCGAGCCGGCCGCGAGGGTCCTGGTTGTCCAGGCCACAGGCTGGGGCAA
>DATCQG010000321.1:0-3564 GCA_036569625.1 Dermatophilaceae bacterium
CCACATGCCGGTCCCGGCCCCCAAGAAGGCCACCGTGGCGGCGGACCTGTCGGTGGCGATCATCGGTTCTGGGCCCGCTGCGGTGGGCGCCGCCTGGCAGCTGTTGGAGGCGGGTGCTTCGGTCACCGTCTTCGAGAAGGACCCCACCCCGGGCGGGCTGTGCAACTGGGGGATCCCCGACTTCGCCTTGCCGGCGGAGGTCGCGGCACGGCCCTGGCGTCAGCTCAGCGACGCCGGTCTGAACCTGCGCTGTGGAACCGAGATCGGCGCTGCGGACCTGGCCAGCCTCCTCTCCGAAAACGACGCGGTCATCCTGGCCCACGGCGCCGGTGTGCCGATGCGACTGCCAGTGCCTGGTGCCGAGCTCCGAGGCGTCATTGATGCCACCACGTTCCTCCAGGGCGCGAAGCCTGCGCTTGAGCCGGCCGGGGATCCTGCCGCGTTCCTTGCCGAGCTGGGTCTCGACGCCGCAGGAACTGATCAACAGATACCTCGAGCTCTGCGGGTTCTCGTGCTGGGCGCGGGCAACACGGCCATGGACGTGGCCCGGACGGCTCGCCGACTCGGGCTGGCAGCCACCTGCGTCGACTGGCTCGACGAACGGTTCGCCCTGGCGCGTCCGGACGAGCTGGAAGAGTCCCGCCAAGAGGGTGTCGAGGTCAGGTTCAGTCGTACCCTCACCGCGTTGGACGGACCGACCGGCCGAGTGTCTCGCGCCCAACTTGCCAGGACGAGCCAGGGGCGTTCCGACCGGCCCCCGAAGGTCCTCACCGACGGCGCGGAGGAGCTCGACGTCGACCTCGTCGTGATGGCCATGGGCTATCGCAACGACCCCGCCTTCGCCAGTGTCCTTCCCGGAACACCCATGCGCAGGGAAGCCTCCGGGGTACCGGATCGGAAGTGGCTGGCCAGCGGCATTCTCGCCAACCCGGCCTCCGACTTCGCCCACCGCAGTCCGGTAGGCCGACTGGCAATCGGAAGGGAAGTGGGCCTGTGGGCCGCCAGTATGCCGGCCAGCGAACGCATGTGGGCCGTCGGCGACGCCCTCATCGGGCCGGCCACGGTCGTCGAGGCCATGGCCCACGGCCGTCGGGCCGCCTTGTCAGTGCTCGACGCGGCCCCGACCCGGCCGGGTCGGGGCAAGGAGGAATCGTCGAACCGCCAGCGTCGGGTGCTCGTCGGCTATGCCGGCGCCGACGGCGGAACTGCCCAAGCCGCGCAAGCCATCGCCAGCGGGTTCTCGGCCCGAGGGGACCACGTCCGCATGCTCCCGATGAACAAGATCGGGGCCAGTGAACTGGCTGCCGCCGACCTCCTGATGCTGGGCTGTCGGGTCGAGGGCTTCGTGGTTGCCGGGGCGCGTCCCGCCAAGGCGATGCGGGCCTGGCTGGCCAGCGCGCCGCGGCTAGGAGGCAAGCCGGTCGGTATCTTTGCCACCTTCCGCGTGGCGCCCAAGGGCGGGCTTCACGACATGCGCCTGGCCGTCGAGGCGAAGGGTGGGGTGGTCTTTACCGAGGCGGCCTTCGGACCCCGAAAGCCCTGGGCGAAAAGGGGCCTGCTCGATGTCAGTGAGTTCGTAGTGAAGATGACGGGCCGGGCCTCGGCACGAGCGGCAACACACGCCGAGTAGGTACCTTGCCCAACCCGGAAGGTCAGACTCGAAGTGGAAGGTCAGACTCCATGTATCACTCAAGTCGTCCCCTAGAGTCGATCCCATGAACATGACGCTCTCGAAGCGAGGCGACTACGTCGTGCGTTCCGCCCTCTGCCTAGCCCGTGCTTACAACAGTGGTCAGTACCGCAAGATCCGTGAGGTTGTCGCCGAGATGGCGGTCCCTCGGACCTTCGCTTCCCAGATCCTTGGCGAGCTCGTCCGAGCCGAGATCGCCGTGTCCAAGGCCGGCAGGGAGGGTGGCTACCGACTCGCGCTTTCTCCGGAGAAGATCACCGTTCTGGAGGTGGTCGAGGCAGGCGAGGGGCCACTGCGGTCCGAGCGCTGCGCTCTTGGCGAGGGCCCTTGTCACTGGGAATTGGTCTGTCCTATGCACGAGACCTGGTCAGCGGCGACCGAGGCGCTGCGCGACACCCTTGCTCAAGTGACCCTTGCGACCCTCGCGGCCAGAGACGAAGCCATCGAGGCAGGCACTTATCCCACTCCCGCCGAACCACACCGTTTGGGCACCCGCCAGCGTGCTGCGGCGATCGCAACTGGCGGCTGACAGAATTGGCCAACCAAGAGAACGAGTGGGCCCGCCTCGACGCGCCACAACTCCTTGGCCGTGCCGCATCATGGCCTGCGCTTCTTGGCTAACTGCGTCCTCACCGGCGCCAATGGGGGGCGGTCATGGCCAACGCCACAGTTCGGCCGATACCGCGCCGAGGCTGGTAGCCGCTGCGAGGTGCCCGGGAACTTCGAGTGGTCGCGCCAACCATCGGGCGGACGGTGGCGAACTAGAGTCAGAACATGATTCGCGGAGCGCACGTGGTCCTCTACAGCCGCAACGCGGAAGCAGACCGGGCGTTTTTCCGGGACTGCCGCTCGACCAGGTAGCCAACACGAACGGGGTCGCCGGCAGCGGCCCCAACGCCGGGGCTCCACGGCGGCGAACACCGCAGCCGGTGCGGCTCCGTCCAACGGGCGGCAGGCCCGGGCCCCGGCCACGTCCCTCGACCAGCGAACCGCACCGGACTGCATGTCCTACAAGGAGGTGAACGCCCGCCCCCGCCAGAAAGAGTCCCGCACGTACGGCATGGGTCGTTCCACCCGCGGCTTGTCCTTGGGTTTGAACGCCCGCGCCGGGTCGACCAGGGTGCCATGGTGGGCGGCCAACTCGGCGTAGGAGCGGTTGATCTGCGGGTCGTACAAGTCCGGCTTGTCGACCCCGGTCTTGAGATTATCCGGTACTAGACGCGCCGGAACACCATTGAAGAACGCGAATGCCTCGACGTGGCAACGGGTCCAGGCCTCCTGGTCCATCCGCAGCACCGGGCGCACGAACATGTACCTCGAGCAGGCCAACACCATCACGAACGCCTGCACCGTGTGTCTGCGACCGGTGGCCGGGTCGGTCCACACCCCAAGGCGGCCGTAGTCGATCTGCGCCTCGCTACCAGGCTGCACCGGTCCCGGACGCAGGACCCGTACCTGCGCCCGGCGGGCCTCCTCGGGCAGGTTCCCGCCCACCCAGCGGCACTCAGCGCACCGAGGCCACCGACCCCACCAACCCATGCTCGTCGACCAGGCGCTGATGAATCGGGGACACCGTGACACCGGCCGCCAGCTGGGCGCTGATGTAGTCCCGGTGCGCGGCGATCTCCGGCCAGGTCACCTGCCTCAGGCCCCTATCGACCACCGCCGGGAACCACGACGCGGCCCTGGTCCGCCACTCCGCTTCGGTCATCACCGGCGTCCCACCAGGGGCCAGTAATCCTTACCTGGAGGGTAGGTAGGTGCCGCCTCATGCGAGCCGCGCTCTCGGTCAAACAGTCCTTCGAGCTATCGATCAAGTCCCTGTTGGTGGTGCTTCCTTTGGGGACCCGCTCTGCACGAAGATACCTCCATGG
>DATCQG010000322.1:0-5103 GCA_036569625.1 Dermatophilaceae bacterium
ACGACCCTCGGCCTCGATCTCGCCCAAGCCGTCGATCGGATGACCGAGCGGGTTGACCACGCGGCCAAGGAAGTTGTCACCGACCGGGACCGAGAGGACCTCGCCCGTGCGCTTGACCTCCTGACCCTCCTCGATGCCGGAGAAGTCACCCAGCACGACGACGCCGATCTGGTGGGCCTCGAGGTTGAGGGCGATCCCCAGCGTGTCGTCCGCGAACTGCAGCAGCTCGTTGGTCATCGCCGAGGGAAGCCCCTCGACGTGCGCGATGCCGTCACCAGCGTCGATAACTCGGCCGACCTCTTCGCGGGAGGCCGCGCCGGGCTCGTAAGACTGAACAAAGTTGTCCAGTGCGTCCCGGATCTCCTCCGGACGGATCGTGAGCTCCGCCATCAGTGTCTCTCTCCTTGTATGCGGCCCGAATTGTGTTCGGGCCGAAGCCTTGTTGGTGTTTTTGTGTTGGTTCAGTGTTGGTCGTGCAAGGTGCCTTATTGCTGTTGCGTGGCAGACGGCCCGGCTATCTGAGCATCGCCCTCTCTGCTTCCTGGACCCGGCGCAGGATCGTGCCGTCGACAACTTCGTCGCCGACCTGCACCCGGATGCCTCCGACGACTGCCGGGTCGAGCACGACGTTGATCTGCACCGGCCGGTTGTAGATCCCGGACAGAGCCTGGGCGAGCCGACGCCTCTGGGTGTCATCCAGCGCCACAGCGACCGTGACCGTGGCGGTCAGCTGCTCGCGGCGCCTGGCGGCAATCGCGAGATAGCTCTCCAGGACTCGCCCGAAGCGCCGTCCCCGCGGGGAGACAGCAGCCTGACGAACCAGCCGGATGGTCTCGGCCGATGCCTTGCCTTCCAGCAGGGCCTCGACGAGAGCAGCCTTGACGCTCTCGTCCCCGCCTTGAGCCGACAGGGCATTTCGCAGGTCCGTGTCTGCCGCGACGACCCGTTCGAAGCGGAAAAGGTCATCCTCGAGAGCGTCGAGCCGGCCACCCTGCTCGGCGGCGGCAACGACCGCTTCCACGGCCAAGCTCTCGGTAGCGTCACCGAGATCCTGGTCGTCGGACCAGCGCTCGGAGACCAACGCCTTCAACAGGGCGGTTGCCGCCCCGCTGATCTTGGGACCGAAAAGCACGTCCACCAGACCACCCTTGGCCGTCCCGTCCCGGGAGGGGTCGACCAGCGCGCGCCGCAGCGATGCGCTCGAGTCGAGAGCGCCCGTGACGCCGAAGAGGTCCTCGGCGAGCGCTGACCCCTCGGCTCCGGAGCCCAGTGCCGCGACAAAGGCGTCGTGCCCTGCCGCGAACGCTGCGCGCGAAGAACCCTGCATCAGGCGTCCTGCCCGACCGTCTCGGGCCGGACAGCGCCCGACTCGAGCTCGGCGAGGAAGCGGTCGACGATGCCGCTTTGACGCGCCTGGTCCTGCAGAGACTCACCCACGATGCGGCTGGCCAGGTCGATCGACAAGCGACCCACCTCGGCCCGCAGCGAGACCACGGCCTGCTGACGCTCGGCCTCGATCTGCTTCTGCGCCGCCTCGGCGATCCGGTTTGCCTCGGTCTGTGCCTGAGCACGCAGGTCGGCAATGATCGCCGCCCCCTGCCCCTGGGCTTCCTGACGTATCCGGCTGGCCTCGGCCCGCGCCTCGGCAAGCTGGGCCTTGTACTGCTCGAGGGCGGCCTGAGCCTGCTGCTGGGCCTCTTCAGCCTTGTGCATGCCCCCCTCGATAGCCGCGGTGCGGTCGGCATACGCCTTCTCGAGGTTGGGTACGACCTTCTTCTGCACGATGACGTACAGGATGGCGATCGCGATGAGACCGAAGATCAGCTCGCCCATGTGGGGAAGAACGGGAAGCTGCTCGGCCTGGCCGGCGGTCACCAAAGCTGCGACGTGAGTCGGGCCGGCGAATAGCTGCACGGGAGTCTCCTAGTGCCTAAGTGCCAAAGATGTGCTGCTGGGTGTGATGCTCACAGTGACGGCCTACTTGAAGACGAAGGCCAGGACGAGACCGAAGATGGCCAACGCCTCGGCCAGGGCGAAGCCCAGGATGGCGATCGACTGCAGCATGCCGCGAGCCTCGGGCTGACGAGCCACGCCGTTGATGTAGGCGGCGAAGATCAGGCCGATGCCCACACCGGGGCCGATGGCGGACAGGCCGTAGCCGAGGATGGCAATGTTTCCGGTCACGATGTGAGCCTCTTTCGTTCTTGATGCCCCGCGCGGCACGTCACCGGGCGGAAGTCTGTATCGGGTGGGTGGATCAGTGCTCGTCGACCAGCGATCCGGCAATGTAGGTGGCCGCGAGCAAGGTGAAGATGTAGGCCTGCAGGAACTCGATCAGGATCTCGAAGATGGTCAGCACGAAGGCCATGACGTAGGAGCCCGCGCCGGCGATCTTGAGGCCGATACCACCGTTGATGATCATGTACTGACCGCCTGTGATGAACAGCAGCAGTAGCAGGTGGCCGGCAAACATGTTGCCGAAGAGCCGCAGCGCCAGCGTCAGGGGGCGCGTGATGAAAAAGGTGATGACCTCGAGAACAAAGATGAGCGGAACGATCCAGCCGGGCAGGCCAGCCGGCACGAGGTGCTTGAAGTACGGGCCAACACCCACCCGCTTCATGCCGATGTAGTGATAGGTGACGTAGACGACCAGGGTCAAAGCGATCGGGATGCCGATTCGACTCATCGTGGGGTACTGGATCGGCGGGATCACGCCGAAGAGGTTGTTGACCAAGATCAGGATGAACATGGAGAACAGCAGCGGCACGTAGCGCAGGAAGTCCTTGGTGCCGATGATGTCCCGGGCGACACTGTTGCGAACGAACCCGTACAAGCCCTCGGTGACCCACTGTCCCTTACCCGGGACAACCGCCGCTCGTCTGGTCGAGGCGATCAGCCACCAGCCGATCAGGCCCACCGAGAGCATCAGGACAACCGCGGGCCGGGTGATCGCGAAGGGTCCGTCGAACCACAGCGGCTGATAGAACTCCGCAGAGGTCGGGGTCTGGAAGCCGCCACCATCGGCCGCAGCCAAGCTGCCCAGCACGTTCAGGCTCAAGACATCTCCTCGGGGTTCACTGTTGCGTACCGTACCGGAACCACACGAGGTAGAGCGAAACGGCCATCCCCGCGAGAATCCCCACCGGCACAAGAAACCCCGTACCGAGCCAACCATCCAGTGCCCATCCGATCCCGCCGAACATCACGGGACCCGAGATGAGGTAGGACACAACATTCCACATGTGCGCCTCTTCGAGCCGTGGGTGCCCAGCATCCGGATCCGGCGGCCCGCTCGGGTCGTCCGGTGGTTGTCCGGGCTCGTTCATCGGTCCTCCATGACTGCCGTTCACAAGGGTCGATCCTTGGCTGGCTCGTCGGCTGATTCGTCGGCCGGCTCGTCGTATACAGGCTTGCGAAGCTGGATGAAGGCCAGGATCTGGGACAGCTGCCAGACGAGGGCAACAGCCAGGATGGACAGCCCGAAGGCCGTGCCGTCCAGCCAGTCCGCGCCGGAGAGGGCCACGATCACAAGCCCCAGGAAGATGACCTGGCCAAGATAGACGGCCAGAGCGCCGGCAAGGACCGACAGCGGATTCGCATTGGTCACCCGCTTCATGACGTAGAGACCGCTGGCGAAGAAGACCACCGCGATGCCGACCCCCAGGAGCGCAGCCAGCCCGCCACGGGTATGACGGGTGAGCCAGAACCCCAGCACGATGACCGGCGCAGTGAGGCCCATCGGGATCACGGCGCCACGAAGCATCGCCGCAAAGGGGGAAGTGTACGCCGGTCCCGCGGCCTGCGGCGTGTTCATCTCGCCAGCCTTGTCGGGGTCGGCATCGCGTTCTCGAACCCCACAACCCGGATCCTTGTGAAAGTTGTCACAAGCGCCTCCTCGGCAGCCATCTGGGTAGCCAGATCGTCAGAACCATGGCCGAGAAGCCGATCACGGCGATGAACGCGAACGGGAGCCAGCCGTCGACATAGGCGAACGACATCGCTCCGAGGGCAACCAGGGCCGCCCACAGATACAGCAGCAGCACTGCCCCCACATGGCTGTGACCGATCTGGAGCATCCGGTGGTGCAGGTGCAGGGAGTCGGGGTGCCATGGCCGCTGTCCCGCGCGGGTTCGTCGGACAACCGCGAGCAGGAGATCGAGCAGAGGCAAGGAGATGATCGCGAGGGGAAGCACGACCGGGAGCAGGATCGCCGCAGCCGCATGGCCACCGAGCTGGGCGCTCGGGTCGATGCTGCCGGTCATCGAGATGGTTGCCGCCGCCAGCAGCAACCCGAGCAGGAGCGAGCCCGCGTCACCCATGAAGAGCCGCGCGGGGTGGAAGTTGTGCGGCAGGAAGCCGACACAGCAGCCGACCAGAGCGGCGCTGATGAACGTCGCGGAGGAGAACACGTTGGGGGGGTCATAGGTGCGGGACAAGAGGTAGGAGTAGCCGAAGAACGCGAGGCCGGCGATGCCCACGACCCCGGCAGCCAGTCCGTCCAGGCCGTCGATGAAGTTCACCGCATTGGCCGAGATGACCACGATGAGGATGGTGATCGCCACCAGCAGCGGCGTCGGAAGGACGGTGACACCGAACAAGGGCAACGACAGCAGCTGCACTCCCCCGAATGCCATGACACCGGCTGCCAGCATCTGCCCCGCCAGCTTCGTCAACCAGTCCAGCTCACGGATGTCGTCGAGCACCCCCACGGCACACACGATGACCGCGCCGATCAGCACGCCCTTCATCTCGCCGCCCTGGAAGATCTGCGACAGGTAGGGCAGTCGACTCGCCACGAGCAGCGCAGCGACGAACCCGACGAGGATCGCCACCCCCCCAAGACGCGGGATCGGCACGTCGTGGACGTCGCGGTCACGCACCGCCGTGATGGCACCGGATGCGACGGCAAGCCACCTCACGAAGGGGGTGGCGGCATACGTCATGACCGCGGCCACGACGAAAACCAGGAGGTACTCCCGCACGGATCAGCGCCTAGCTCGAGAACGATGCAGCCGAAGGATCAACGGCGCGACAAGGGTCAACTACTCAACGAGGGTATGCCGGGAAGCGGCCGACGAGGTCGGTCACCTCAGCGCGGATCTC
>DATCQG010000323.1:0-19747 GCA_036569625.1 Dermatophilaceae bacterium
AGCAGCACCTCGACCGCGTCGCCTTCATAGCGGTGGAGGAGAAGCCCTGCACTCTGTTTCCGGACCACGTGGCCAGCATGCACCACCCGCGACCACGGCCCCAGCTGCCGCCCGAAGGCGAGCTACCGCTTCAACAGCTGGCGTGCCATCACGATGCGCTGGATCTGGTTGGTCCCCTCATAGATCTGGGTGATCTTGGCATCCCGCATCATCCGCTCGACCGGGAAGTCCTTGACGTAGCCGGCGCCACCCAGGAGCTGGACAGCATCTGTGGTGACCTCCATCGCAACGTCGGAGGCGAAACACTTTGCGGCCGCACCGAAGAAGCTCAGATCCGCATCGCCGCGCTGAGACTTGGCCGCGGCGACATAGACCATCTGCCGGGCTGCCTCCAGCTTCATCCCCATGTCCGCCAACATGAACTGAATGCCCTGGAACTCGGCGATCCTCTTGCCGAACTGGCTGCGCTCCTTGACATACCCCAACGCGAAGTCCAACGCCCCCTGGGCGATACCTACGGCCTGCGCGCCGATGGTGACCCGCGTGTGGTCCAGTGTGGCCAACGCGATCTTGAGCCCTTGACCGGGCGCGCCCACCATCCGGTCCCCCGGGATCCGGCAGCCATCGAAGATCAGCTCACGGGTCGGCGATCCCTTGATGCCCATCTTCTTCTCCGGCTCACCGAAGCTGAACCCGGGATCCGACTTCTCGACCACGAACGCGGACACGTTCGACCCGCGCTTGCCGTCGGGGTCGGTCACGGCCAGCACGGTGTAGAACTGCGAGACGCCTGCGTTGGTGATCCACGACTTCTGCCCCGAAAGCACCCAGTCATCACCATCGGCCCTGGCCCGACACCTCATCGAGGCGGTGTCACTGCCGGCCTCGCGCTCTGACAGGCCGTAGGAGAACATCACCTCACCGCGAGCCACCGGCGGCAGGTACTTCGCCTTGATCTCGTCGGAACCGGACAGGATCAACGGCATCGTGCCCAGCTTGTTCACGGCCGGGATCAGGGAGGATGAGGCACACACCCGGGCGATCTCCTCGATCACGATGCAGGTCGCCAAGGCGTCCGCGCCGACCCCGTCGTACTCCTCGGCAATGTGCGGGGCGTGGAAGTCCGACGCCACCAACGCGTCATACGAGGCCTGCGGGAAGGTGCTGGTCTCATCGGCCTCAGCGGCGTGCGGGGCGATCTTGTCCTCGGCAACGTTGCGGACTGCCTGACGCAGCTCCTCGTGGTCCTCGGAGGTGGTGAAGAAGGGGAACTCGCCTTTGTCTGTGCTCACGGACGTCACAGTACTGCGCGTGGGGGCTCACGGAGCTCCGGTATGACCCTATTCTCAAAGAGGTGCATGCCCGAGGTGTCGTAGGCCGCCTCGGTGAAGTAGGCGATCGTGTATCCGAGCCCCAACTTCTTGAGCGCAGTGAGCTTTTCGGCGATCTGTTCTGGCGTCCCGACACCGACGCCGGATGTCTGCGCCTCGATCTGTCGGTCGACGTCCGCCTCGGGCACGCCTGCCTTGAGGTAGTGCTCGCGGATCCAGGCCAGCCGGTCCCGGACCTCCTTCTCGTTCTCGCCGATGACCACGTTGACGTTGGTCGACCGCGTAATCTGGGTGAAGTCCCGACCGACGTCGACACAGTGCGCGGCGAGGATCTCGCTCTTGTGCTCGAAGACGCTGGGGGCGAAGTTCGTGTAGTCCGCATATTGCGCTGCGATCCGCAGGGTCCTCTTCTCACCACCGCCGGCGATCCAGATCGGTATTCCGTTGAGCGCGGACCCGGGCTGGGTCGTCCCCTGCAGGGGAAGAGGAGCACAGATCGCCCCGTCGACCTGATAGTGCTTGCCGTTCAGAGTGGCCGACCCCTTGGTCCACATGTCCCGGAAGATCTGGACGCCTTCCTCGAGCATCCCGACCCGATCACCGGCGGAGGGGAAGCCGTAGCCATAGGCCCGCCACTCGTGCTCGTACCACCCGGCGCCGATGCCCATCTCCAGCCGACCCTCGGAGATGATGTCGACCGTGGCGGCGACCTTGGCGAGGTGGGCGGGGTTGCGGTAGCCCATGCAGGTGCACATCTGGCCCAGCCGGACCCGGCTCGTGACGGCGGCGAGTGCGGCCATCAGGGTCCACGCCTCATGGGTGGCCTCCTGTGACGGCTCCGGCACCGTGTGGAGGTGGTCGTAGACCCAGACCGACTCCCACAGCCGCGTCATCTCGGCGCGCTCGGCCAGGCCTGCCATGACCCCCCAGTGCTGGTCCGCCTCTATGCCGGCCAGATCCATCCGCCAGCCCTGGGGAACGAAGATGCCGAATCGCACTGAAACTCTCCTTGTTGGGGCGGAACTGGGGCAGAGTGCAAAGGCTACTATCCGGTCGATTGCCGGTTTCCATCGCCAATGCCAGTTGTCCAACCGGCATCCGTGCAACAAACCGGCTAACGGCGCGCCACCCAAGGAGTGATCTCCATGACTTCGACCGGCACGATCTCGGACCCGGCCGTCATCCGCAGGGTTCTCACCACTCCCGCGACGTGGGCCGTGGTGGGCCTTTCCACGGACACGTCGCGGACGGCATACGGGGTCGCGCGATGGATGCGTGAAGGCCTGGGGCATCACATCATCCCGGTGCACCCGCGGGCCGTGGAGGTGTGGGGCGAGCCCGGCTACCAGACGCTCACGCAGATCCCGGACGGCACCGTCGTCGCCGTTGTGGACTTCTTCGTCAACTCGCGCAGGGTCGGCGCCGTGGTGGACGAGGCGATCGCCAACCGCGACCGGCTCGGCATCGAGGCCCTGTGGCTGCAGCTCGGCGTGATCGACGACGACGCCGCCCAGCGCGCCATCGACGCAGGCCTCGACGTCATCATGGACACCTGCCCGATGATGGAGTACCCGAGGCTCTGAGGTGATACCCGTGTGTGGTGTTCTCGGATAGCAATGGGTCCGATCAGGCTCAGTCGCGGGGCATCCCGAAACCGGTCGGATGAGCGCGCCGGGCCCGCAGCCGCTCACCCTTGGAATACGCCTCATCGCGCAGCTTTGCCTGGAACTCAACCATTTTGACGCGCAGGAGTGTGGCCTCGTCGTCCACTCCGGAGGCCAGTATCCGCGCGGCCAACAGCCCCGCGTTGCGCGCACCAGCCACCGAGACGGTCGCCACAGGCACGCCCGCGGGCATCTGCACCATCGAGAGCAACGAGTCCATCCCGTCGAGGTGTTTGAGCGGCACCGGGATGCCGATCACTGGCAGCGGTGTGACCGACGCCAGCACCCCGGGAAGGGCTGCGGCGCCCCCCGCGCCGGCGATGATCACCCGGAGGCCCCGCTCGGCCGCACTCTGCCCGTACGCGATCGTCTCCTGGGGCATCCGGTGCGCCGAGATGACGTCGGCCTCATAGCCGATCCCGAACTCCTCCAACACTTTTGCAGCGTCCTCCATGATCGGCCAGTCGCTGTCGCTGCCCATCACGAGCCCCACAACCGGCCGTTTTGCCGACGAATCGCTCATTGCGTAATCACTCCTTGCAGATAGTCGCTCGAATGGCTGGCACGAGCCCTCAGGTCATCCAGGTCGGCGCCGCTGATGTTGACGTGTCCGATCGTGCGACCCGGCCGGACACCCTTGCCGTACAGGTGAATCTTCAGTGCCGGGTCACGCGCCATCAGGTGACGATATGCCGGATAGAGGTCGCCATGGTCACCACCTCGAACGTTGCCCATGACCGTCCACCGCGCCCGGAGGCCGGTGTCCCCCAGCGGCAGGTCGAGGACTGCACGCAGATGCTGCTCGAACTGGCTGGTCACCGCGCCGTCGATGCTCCAGTGACCACTTATGTGCGGCCGCATGGCCAGATCATTGACCACGTATGCCGGATCGCCGGTCCGCGCGTCCGTGACCTCGAACATCTCCACCGCCATCACGCCCGTGACGCCAAGCTCGCCCGCGATCCGCAGACCCGCCTCGGTAGCCACTGCCGCAAGGTTCGGGTCGAGACCTGGGGCAGGTGCAAGAACCTGGGTGCAGACGCCGTCGGTCCGAACGGTCTCGACGACCGCCCACGAGCTTGCCTGGCCCGAGGGACTGCGGGCGACAAGAACGGCCAGCTCCCGGATGACGTCCACCTTCTGCTCAGCCAGGAGCCCGTCGACCAGCACTCCGTCGACCGGCCGGTCGTCGGCCAGCCGTCCGTCGGCCAGAGCTCCGGCGCCCTCGGCACCATCGAGCGAGACCCGGGCGAACCAGTCAGCCACCTCCTCGGGCCCGCCGACCACGCGAACGCCCTTGCCGTCATACCAGCCCTCGGGGATCTTGACGACGACGGGCCAGCCCACCTCATCGCCAAAGGACTGCAGGGAAGCCATGTCGCGCACCTGCGCCCACCGAGGGCAGGCCACCCCGATCTCGGTGAGGCGTCGCCGCATCGCGAGCTTGTCCCGGGCGAACATGAGCGCGGCCGGCGAGGGATGGAGGATCACACCGTCGGCTTCGAGCGCGGCCAGGACCTCAGCCTGCACTTGCTCGTGGTCGAAGGTGACGACGTCGCACTCCCTGGCAAAGGCGCGAACCACCTCGACATCGGTGTCGTCGCCCACAGGGGCGGACGGGACGACCAGGGCTGCGGGGGCCTCCACCGACTCTGCGAGAACCGAGAGCGTGATCGACAGTCCGACCGAGGGCGGCTGGCACATCCGTGGGAGCTGGCCGCCACCGATGATGCCCACCACGGGGAAACCTCCAGGTGCGCGCCGCGGGGAAGTCACGAGCACGAGCCTATCGGGGCAGCACCGTCCGGCTCAGCGACTGAGGCTAGGCTCCCTTCGTGCCCACTGACCGTCCAGGCCTGCTCGACCGAGCCCGCGGGGCTCTCGACGTGCTCGTGCGCGAGATGCTCAAGTTCGGCATGGTCGGCGCTGTCGCCTTCGTGATCGACCTGGGGGGCTACAACCTCCTGGTCTTCGGCCCGCATCTGCTGGGGATGCTCGGCGAAGGGCACACGGCCGGCGCGCTCAACGGCAAGCCCCTGACGGCGCGGATCATCTCGGCATCCGTGGCAACGCTTGTGGCCTGGCTGGGCAACCGCCTCTGGACCTTCCGTCACCGTCGGAACCGGCAGGCGGGCCATGAGCTCGGCCTGTTCATCTTCTTCAACGTCACAGCCATGGTCATGGCCGTCGTCTGTCTGGGCTTCTCGCGCTACGTGCTGGACCTGCATTCCCAGGTGAGCGACAACCTGACCAACATCGTCGGGATCGGCATCGGGACGCTGTTCCGTTTCTGGGCCTACCGCAAGTTCGTCTTCGCCGGCGAGCCGCTGCCGGAGCTCGCCGTCAGGCGTTAGCCGCGGTCAGCCTCGTCAGTCGGGGTCAGCCTCGGAGAGGAACAGGGCAAAGATCGCCGGCTGCGCCTGGATCAGCTCGAGTCGGCCACCGTTGGCCTCCGCCAGGTCACGGGCCAGGGCCAGCCCGAGGCCGGTGCTCTTCGCCGTGCTGACGGAACGTTCGAAGATGTGCGGCGCAATCGTCGCGATCACGCCTTCACCCTGGTCGCTGACCTCCACCACCACCGATGGACCGCTGCGCCGCGCCTGCACGTCCACCGTGCCACGACCGTGTGCAAGGGAGTTCTCCAGGAGCGTCGACAGGACCTGGGAGAGCGCCGCCGGGGTGGCACGCACCCGAAGGCCGCGTTGACCGTGGACACGCACGCTGCGCCGAGCCTGCTCGAAGGCCGGCTGCCACTCACGCTGAAGAGCTGCGATCACCGAGTCCAGCGACACCGACGGCGACGGGACGTCGTGTCCCGGGCGAGTCCTTGAGAGCAGGTCGTCCACAACCTTGGTGAGGCGCTCGACCTGGGCGATCGCGATACCGGCCTCTTCCCGGGCCACCACGAGGTCGTCGGTCGCGGCGATCTCTTCGAGGCGCATGAGCAGCGCGGTCAGCGGGGTACGCAGCTGGTGCGAGGCATCCGAGGCGAAGTCACGCTCCGAGGCCAGCGACCGGGTCATCTGGTGGGCGCTTCGGGCCAACACCTCGGAAACGCGATCCACCTCACCAATGCCGGTGACCAGCGGCTGGAAACGAGACTCGCCGGCGCCCAGCCGTTCGGCCCGTTCCGCAAGCTGGGCCAGCGGCGCCGCGAACTTGCGGGCCCGCAGGAAGGCAACAAGCACGCCGGATAACACCGCGATCACGGACAGCACCGCGATCAGAGCCAACAGGCGGATGGGCACGATCGGCGGGCCCGGCTGGTCGAGCCACCCCTGCAGGCGCGCGGCGTTGTCGGCCATCGCCCACCAGCTCACGGCCCCCAGCGGCAGACCGATGATCGCCACGGAGAGCAGCACCGAGACAAAGGTCGAGCGAACAAGCTGCTTGCGCATGCTGACGAGTCAGCTCCGCTCTGGGCGCTCGAACCTGAAGCCGACGCCACGCACAGTGGAGATGAACCGGGGCTGGGCTGCGTCGTCACCGAGCTTCCGGCGAAGCACCGAGATGTGCATGTCGAGGGTCTTGGTGGACCCGAACCACACCGTATCCCAGACCTCGCGCATCAGCTGCTCGCGGGAGACGACCTTGCCCTGTTCGCGAACCAGGACGCGAAGCAGGTCAAACTCCTTGGCGGTCAGCTGGAGCTCTTCCTCGTCGAAGTACGCACGGCGGCCATCGGGGTCGATGCGCACCCCCGAGCTCGGCGCGCCACCGTCAATCGTCTGCCGGCGCATCAGCGCGCGGACACGGGCCAGGAGCTCGGCCAGGCGGAAGGGCTTGGTGACGTAGTCGTCGGCCCCGGCATCGAGTCCGACCACGAGGTCGACCTCGTCGACCCGTGCGGTCAGGATCAGGACCGGAAAAGTGCGGCCGTCTGCACGCAGGCGCCGACAGACCTCGAGCCCGTCGATGTACGGCAGGCCGAGGTCGAGCACCACCAGATCAGGGTTCTCGTTGGCTCCTTCGAGAGCGGCCCGGCCGTCGGCACGGACATCGACCTCGTAGCCCTCCCGCCGAAGTGCCCGGGCCAGCGGCTCCGAGATCGCCGGGTCATCCTCGGCCAACAGCACACGTGTCATGAGCGCATCGTAGGGCCATCATCGGCTTCAACCTCTGACCAACGCGCTGGACGCTTCTCGGCGAAGGCCGCAACACCCTCTGCCCGGTCGCTGGAGAAGGCCGTGGCACGCCAGCAGCCGTCCTCGACCTCGAGCCCGGTGGCCAGATCCACGTCGCCCCCCAGACGCATCGCGCGCTTGGCCTGGCGCAGCCCGACCGGTGAGTTGGCGGCGATCTGGGCAGCCAGCTCGAGCCCACGATCGCGCGCGGTGCCGGCTTCGAGAACCTCGTCGACAACGCCGAGTGCAGCCGCCTCGGCCGCAGGCATCCGGCGAGCGGTGAAGATCATCCCTGCCGCCCTGGACCAGCCGATGCGACGAGTCAGCAGCTGCGTGCCACCTCCGGCGGGAATAACGCCGACAGACACCTCGGGCAGCCCGACCACTGCAGCCGATCCGGCGATGATCAGGTCGCAGGACAGCGCGATCTCCAGGCCGCCGCCGAGGGCAAAGCCCTCCACCACGGCGATGGCCGGCATGGGCAGGTTCAACACCCCGTTGTATGCCGCCCGCGCCGTCGGTCGCTGTGCGAAGAGGTCGGCGTCCGTGAACGCGTGGCGTTCCTTCAGGTCGGCTCCCACGCAGAACGCCTTGGGGCTGGTGCTGGTGACCAGCACGACGCGCACGCCCGGATCGGCCGAGAGCCGGGCACAGGCGGCCCCGATCTCCCGGGCCATCTGTGTCGACACGGCGTTCATCGCCTCGGGCCGGTCCAGCGCAAGCTCGGCGATGTGGCCACCTGGGCCATGGCGGGTGATCTTCACCATCGGCGGGGTGTGGGTGCTCGGCTCAGTCATCGACCCAGGTCTCCTCGGAGTTCGCCATCATCGCCGTCATGGCCTGCGGCGTCGTCACCCATCATGCCGCGGCGTCCGGCGGGGTCGGCAGATCTGACCCGTTTGGTCCCTGTGCCGGCTCGGAGTCGGAGACCATGCGCACGATTGTGGCGGACAGATGACGTCGCCAGGCGTAGATCAGCAGCGGTTCCAGATCGTCCGCGATATCCGCCAGCTTCACGGCGGCGGCATGGGTGGCCACTGGGTCCGGCGCCCCTTTGCACTCGTCGGGTTGAAGGGTGGCTCTTTCCCCTGCTCGCAGGCTCCCTTTACGGGGCTGCGAGCCACCCTTCAAACCTCCGATCGCTTCTGCCATCAGCTCGGTCTGCCACTCGGCCAGTCGATCGGTGGACCGGGCGAAGGCTCGGGTCATCGCGAGCGCAGTGTGCTCGTCGACGAGGCCACCTCGAACCAGGGCGGCCACGGACTGCAGGGCGCTCAGGTCTGCCCCGGTGAACACCACGTCCTCGTCCCCGACGTTGGGGAACCCGAGTGCGTGCCAGAACCTCCTGGCGCTGAGGCGGGACACCGATGACGTCGCGCTGAGTTCTCGACGGCACATCGAGCGTCGCCCGCCGAGCAGCCTGGCCTCGACATCGTCGGCTGCCGGCGCGGAGCTACCGGTCGGGTCCGGCGGCACGATTGCGCGATGACGACCGGCCTGGCTCACCTCATCCACCCGGTCTGCTCACCACGGCATCGGCCATGGCCTCGATCATGCCGTGCCTCCTGCGCCGGGCTGCGAGCGCCGTACATGGGTGACATCCCCGGCAGCGTGCGCCGTGGGCGAGCCCGGTCCCGCAACCACCAGGCGACCGCTGTCGTCGACCCCCGTGGCGGTGCCGTGCGCGACCAAGCCGTCCGGTTGGTGCACGTCCACGTCAAGTCCGATCGTCAGGCAGGCGGAGCGGTATGCCGCCCGCAGGGCGTCAAGTTCCGCGCCACCTCCGGCCCAGGCTTTGTGAAGGTCGGCAACCGCCCCGAGATAGCGGACAACGAGATCCTCGCGGCGGACGTCGTCCACGCCACACAGGGCCAACGATGTCGCCGTCTCGACAGGCAGCTCATCGCGTGTCTGGTCGATGTTGAGGCCGGCGCCGATCACCACGAGTCCGGCGGCGGGCGCCGATCCCGCGCCGGGCACCGATCCCGCGCCAACGACCTGTCCAGAGACGGGCACCATCTCGCACAGGATGCCCGAGATCTTCAGCCAGGGCGCGTCCGGATCGTCAACGCTCTCCTGCGCCATCACGTCGTTGGGCCACTTGAGCCGGCACTGCACGTCGGCGACGTCGGCCAGCGCCTGACGCATCGCCATACCGGCAAGAAGTGGAAGCCAACCCAGGTCGGCGGTGCGGTCCACCGGCATCGGAACCACGCAGGACACCGCGACCGAGGCCCCGGGCGGCGCCTCCCACCGACGCGACAGGCGACCACGCCCCGCGCTCTGATGGTCGGCCACCACGACGCGCCATGGACGGGGGGCCCGCAGCGCCTCAAGGTTGGTTGAGTCGATGGACGTATGGACGTCAACCATCCGCCATGGTTTTTGCGGCGTGATCAGTGCCGATTTCACGGACTGGGGATCGAGAGTCGCTCGCACGGGCCTAAGGCTAGGCTGCCGCCATGGCAGATGTAGTTCTCTCTGAAGGTACGGCCCTGTCCGACCCCGATATCCACACGACCGCAGGCAAGCTGGCCAACCTGATCGCGCGCAACCACGAGGCTGTGCACGCCGGGTCGGGCAAGGCGGTCGAGAAGCAGCACGCCAAGGGCAAGAAGACCGCGCGCGAGCGGATCACCGCACTGTTGGACGAGGACTCGTTCGTCGAGCTCGACGAGCTCGCGCGCCACCGCTCGATCGCGTTCGGGCAGCAGAAGAACCGCCCGTATGGCGACGGCGTGGTCACGGGCTACGGCACCGTCGACGGTCGACAGGTCTGCGTGTTCTCCCAGG
This sequence comes from Dermatophilaceae bacterium, assembly GCA_036569625.1. Classification (GTDB taxonomy): domain Bacteria; phylum Actinomycetota; class Actinomycetes; order Actinomycetales; family Dermatophilaceae; genus UBA4719. The sequence goes on from DATCQG010000323.1 coordinate 9,913, forward strand.
ACTTCACGGTGTTCGGCGGGTCGCTGGGCGAGGTGTTCGGCGAGAAGATTGTCAAGGTCATGGACCTGGCGATGAAGATCGGCTGTCCCCTCGTCGGCATCAACGACTCCGGCGGCGCCCGCATCCAGGAGGGCGTGGTGGCCCTCGGGCTCTACGCCGAGATCTTCCGCCGCAACGTCCACGCCTCCGGCGTGATCCCCCAGATCTCCCTGGTCCTTGGGCCCTGCGCCGGCGGTGCCGTGTACTCCCCGGCGATCACCGACTTCACCGTGATGGTCGACCAGACCTCGCACATGTTCATCACCGGCCCCGACGTCATCAAGACGGTCACCGGCGAGGACGTCGGCATGGAGGAGCTCGGCGGGGCCCACTCGCACAACTCCAAGACCGGCGTCGCGCACTACATGGGCCAGGACGAGGACGACGCCATCGACTACGTCAAGGCGCTGCTGTCCTACCTGCCGTCCAACAACCTCGAGGATGCCCCGTGGTTCGAGCCGGACACCGACGGCCTGGCTGCAGGGGTCACTGACGAGGACAAGTTCCTGGACACGTTCATCCCGGACTCGGCCAACACGCCGTACGACATCCGCACGATCGTGGAGCACATCGTTGACACCACCGAAGACGGCAGCGCTGACTTTCTCGAGGTCGCAGCCCTGTTCGCGCCGAACATCGTCTGCGGCTTCGGCAGGGTCGACGGTCGCACGGTGGGTGTCGTCGCCAACCAGCCCATGCAGCTGGCCGGTTGCCTCGACATCAACGCCTCCGAGAAGGCCGCACGTTTCGTGCGCACCTGCGACGCGTTCAACGTCCCGGTGCTGACGTTCGTGGACGTCCCCGGCTTCCTTCCGGGCACCGACCAGGAGTGGAACGGCATCATCCGCAGGGGCGCCAAGCTCCTCTATGCGTACGCCGAAGCGACAGTGCCCCTCGTCACGGTGATCACCCGCAAGGCCTACGGCGGGGCGTACGACGTCATGGGCTCCAAGCACCTCGGCGCCGACATGAACTTTGCCTGGCCCACGGCACAGATCGCCGTCATGGGTGCCCAGGGCGCGGTCAACATCCTCTACCGCAAGGAGATCGCCGAGGTCCTCGCTGCCGGCGGCGATGTCGACGCCACACGCCAGCAGTTCATCTCGGAGTATGAGGACACGCTGGCCAACCCGTACATCGCCGCAGAGCGCGGTTACGTCGACTCCGTGATCCCACCGTCATACACCCGCTCCTCCGTCATCAAAGCGCTGCGCGCGTTGCGCAACAAACGCGAGACGCTGCCCCCCAAGAAGCACGGGAACATACCGCTCTGATCGGGCGAATCCCTATGGCTGACAATACTTCTCGGGCCCCACTGGCCACCCAGCTGCAGGACACGACTGCCACCTCGGTCCGACTGGTCCGCGGCGACGCCTCGCCAGAGGAGCTTGCTGCCCTCGTCGCCGTCCTCGCCAGTGCATCTGGTGACGGTGCCCAGGACCCGGCCGATGGCCCTTCGACGGCAACCGGGAGGAGCCGCAGACTGCCCTGGGGCTCGCCCGGGCGGATGACCCGCAGGACGCCACCTCATGGTCCCGGCGGCTGGCGGGCGTCAACGCTGCCCCGCTGACCCGTCGGGCTCCCGCGGGGCAACTGAGGTACGTTCGGTCGGTGACCACTGACGCATCGCCTGGAGCGCGCCCCACGACCGACGTTGACCGCATCGCGAACGACTACCTCGACGCGTTGGTCGAGCTCAGTCCGATCACCGCGACCGCGATGGGGATTGCCGGCCACGATGAGGACCTCGACGACTTCTCGCCGGCCGGCCACGCGGCCATTGCCGACCTGGGGGGCAAGACCCTTGCCGCCCTGGCGCTGGCCACCCCCGGCGACGACATCGACCGCGTGACCATCGCGGCGATGCAGGAGCGCCTCGGCCTGGAGGCGGAGACCTACGCTGCCGGGATCGACCTGATGAGCCTCAACGTTTTGGCCTCCCCGCTCCAGGGGATCCGCGACACATTCGACCTGATGAAGACCGGGACAGATGCGGACTGGATGACGTTGGCGACCAGGATGACCAAGGTCCCGGCCGCGCTGGAGAGCTACATTGAGTCGCTTCGGGCCGCGGCGGCGAGGGGGTTGGTCACCCCGAAGCGTCAGGTCGTGGCGTGCGTGGCGCAGTGCGTCGACCTTGCCGCCGAGGACGGCTATTTTTCCAACTTGCTCAGTGTCAACCTGGTCGAGAACCCGAAGACCGGCAAGGTTGCTCTGGGTGACGCCGCCGCGAGCGCTCTGCGCAACGCCGTGGACCAGGCCTCGTCGGCCTACCTACGGATGGGCGACTTCCTGCGCGAGGAGCTGCTCCCCCAGGCTCCCGAGGCCGATGCGTGCGGTCGCGAACGTTACCAGCTCATGTCACGGTCCTTCCTGGGCGCCAGCGTCGACCTCGAGGAGACCTACCAGTGGGGCCAGGAGGAGCTGGCCCGCATCACCGCCGAGATGCAGGCTGTCGCCGAGCGGATCAAGCCGGGCGCGACCATCAAGGAAGCCGTCGCCATCCTCGACGCCGACCCGGGCTACCAGCTGCACGGCACCGACGAGCTCCGGGCATGGATGCAGGGCAAGGCCGACGAGGTCATCACCAACCTGGCCGACTCGCAGTTCGACATCCCTGAGCCGGTCCGCACCATCGAGTGCATGATCGCCCCGACCCAGATGGGTGGCATCTACTACACCGGTCCGTCCGAGGACTTCAGCCGTCCGGGGCGCATGTGGTGGTCGGTGCCCAAAGGCATCACCGAGTTCGGCACCTGGCGCGAGCTGACCACCGTTTATCACGAAGGTGTTCCCGGGCATCACCTCCAGGTCGCCCAGACCGTGTTCCGGTCCGAGCTGCTCAACCGCTGGCGGCGGATGGGCGCCTGGACCTCCGGTCACGGCGAGGGCTGGGCTCTCTACGCCGAGCGCCTGATGGCCGAGCTGGGCTACATGGAGGACCCCGGCAACCGGATGGGTCTGCTCGACGGTCAGTCGATGCGTGCGGCCCGCGTCGTCATCGACATCGGGGTCCACTGCGGTTTCGAGGCTCCGGCCGAGGTCGGCGGTGGCGAGTGGACCTATGACAAGGCCTGGCAGTTCCTGCAGGCCCACGCCAACATGGCCGAGGGCTTCCTGCGCTTCGAGCTCGACCGCTACCTCGGCTGGCCGGGTCAGGCACCGTCGTACAAGATCGGTGAGCGGCTCTGGCTCCAGCTGCGTGACGAGGTCAGGGACCGCGAGGGAGACTCCTTTGACATCAAGGCGTTCCACCGTCGCGCGCTCGACATCGGCGGGGTCGGACTCGACACCTTGCGTGAGGCCCTGCTCGGCTGACCTGGGCCAGCCCGACCAGATGCTCCGGTGCACGAAGGGTGCCCGAACCCGTCCGACAGGACAGGTTCGGGCCACTTCGGGGAGTCGCTGCGGTCAGCTGTTGACCGCGGCCTCGGCGTCAACCACTCCGTGGCCGTACGCCGGCGTGTACGACCCGCGCGTCGCCACACCGGGGGTCAGCGCCGTGGCCAGAATTGCCTGCTCGACACCATCGACCGTGCGGCCCTGGGCGAAGAGCAGCGCCGCAACGCCAGCGACATGCGGTGTCGCCATCGACGTCCCGGCATACGCGTCGTAGTTCGCCTGGCCACACCCGGCAGAACCTGTCCCCACCGGAACCGTCGACCAGATGTCGTCATCGCAGCTGGTGAGGGCCCCGCCGCCGGGAGCCGAGACCGACCTCTGGTCCAGCTTGTTCGGCAGCTCGGAGTACCAGCTGTGCAGGCCATTCCTGTCGGTGGCTCCGATACAGATCGCCTCACTGTCGAACGCAGGGTCGTTGCACAGAGCGGTCGAGGAGTTGCCGGCCGCAGCCACGGTCAGGACGCCTCAAGGACCTTGACCGGCAGGATCTTGGCACCCGGCGCGACACCGACAACGCCGATCCCGTTGCCGCGTACGGCCGCGATGGTGCCGGCGACGTGTGTGCCGTGCTCGTCGCCGTTGTTGACGCCGTCAGGGCCGCGGAAGTCGCCGTTGCCACACGGCGCAACCGCTGCGCAGCCGGTGAACGTGGCGCCCTGAAGGATCTGCCCCTGCAGATCGGGTTGGGTGAAGTCGATGCCGGTGTCAGCCACCGCCACGATCGAGCCGACCCCCGTCGTCCATGACCAGGCCTGCTCGGCGTGGATCTGCTGGAGCCCCCACAGCTTGCCGTAGAACGGGTCATTGGTCGTCGCGTGGGCGCTGGAAGCGCCGGCCAGTGCCATGGCTGCCAGACCGACGACCGAGGCCATCGTGATCAGTGAGCGTCGCATGATGAGAACTTCGTCCCTTCGCCGGCCGTCCCCGTTGGGCGGCTCACATGGTTCAACGACAGTGAGCAGAGAACGACACGGGTGGCGTCCCTCCTTTGACTGGTTCAACGAGGACGAACTGCTCGGATAGCCTGCCCGCATGGTCTCTCCCGACGTACCCCTCGTTCTCGCCTCCGCTTCCCCTGCGCGTCTGTCGACGTTGTCACGTGCAGGAGTGACGGCCTACGTCCTGGTGAGTGACGTGGATGAGAATTCCGTTGTGTCACAAGCCATTTCACAGTTTGGCGAGCTCTTACCACAGGACGTGGCGCTCCTTCTCGCCCGTGCCAAGTGCGAGGCAGTGGCCGGTCTCCTGTCCGACGACTCGTGTCCCGAGGACGCCCCCCTCGGCGCGCTGGTCCTCGGCTGCGACTCGGTGCTCGAGCTGGACGGCGAGCTGCACGGCAAGCCCACCGACGAAGCCGAGGCGACCGCTCGGTGGAAGCGGATGCGTGGCAGGTCCGGGGTGCTGCACACCGGTCACTGGCTGATCGACGACCGGGACGACAGCGACGGGGGCACGGGCGCGACCATGGGCGCAGTTGCTTCGACGACCGTGCACTTCGCAAACGTCAGCGATGAGGAGATCGCGGCCTATGTCGCGACCGGCGAGCCACTGAACGTCGCCGGGGGTTTCACGATCGACGGTCTCGGCGGTCCTTTCGTCGCCGGTATCGAGGGCGACCACCACAACGTCGTCGGCATCAGCCTTCCGTTGCTGCGCGACATGCTCGGAGAGGTCAACGTGAGCTGGTTCGAGCTTCAAACCTGACCGATCGACGCACTCGACCCTCCAAAGCCGGGTCGGTACGGCCAGGGTCTCAGATGGTCGTCAGGAACAGCTAGGTCACAAGAAGGTTGCCCTTACCGGAGTGCACGGATAGGTTCTTCGGGTCATGGGTACCCCAGCTTGCATATCCACGCAGCCACCCGCGGACCCGCCTTCGACGCCGCTGCGCGACCGCGCGCAGGCCGAAGGCTATGTGGCCATGGTCTGTTTCAAGCACGGACCTCCGCGGCTGCACGGGGTCGAGCTGGAGTGGACCGTCCACCATCGCAGTGATCCCAAACGCCCTTTGGCCACAAGCCAGCTGAGCCTGGCCCTTGGGGAGCACGCACCAACGACGATCAATCCTCAGAGCACCCATCTCCCTCTCCCCGCCGGCTCCCTGGTCACTGTCGAGCCTGGCGGCCAGGTCGAGGTCTCACCGCCGCCAACAACCTCTGTCGCAGATCTGATCTCTCGCGCCTCAAGGGACGTCGCGACCCTGGCTGGCCTCCTCGACAAGTGCGGGCTTGTTGTTGGCCGCCACGGCGCCGACCCTCATCGTCCGCCGACCCGGTTGCTCCAGGTTCCACGCTACGAAGCCATGCAGGCTGCCTTCGACCTGATCGGCCCGCAGGGTTCGCGGATGATGTGCAGCACGGCGTCAATTCAGGTCTGCCTTGATGCCGGCGAACCCGACCAGGTCCCAAAACGCTGGCGCGCGGTCCACGCTCTTGGCCCCGCAATGGTGGCGCTGTTCGCCAACTCGCCAGATCTGGACGGCCGACACACGGGCTGGGCCTCCTCGCGTTTGAGGGCCACCCTTGGCACCTGCCCGCCCTTCACCATGCCGCCCGAGCCCACCGATGACCCCGCCGCCCAATGGGCCCGCAGAGCCATGGACGCCCCCCTGATCTGCGCGCGCAGCGACGGTCCATCGTGGGCTGCACCACCAGGGCTGCCCTTCTTCCGCTGGATCCAGGATCCCGGTCTGGTGGGCCGCCGCCCGACGCTCGAGGACCTCGACTACCACCTGACCACGCTTTTTCCGCCGGTGCGCCCCAAGGGTTACCTCGAGATCCGCTACCTCGACGCCCAGGCCGGACCGCGGTGGGTCACGCCGGTTGCTCTCCTGTCTGCACTCATGGCGCGACCAGCCACGATCGACCAGGTTCTGGATGTCACCGAACGCTCCGCCGGTTTGTGGCTCGAGGCGGCCCGCGAGGGTCTGGCAGACCCGGTGCTGTCTGATGCCGCGCGCCGGTTGGTGCAGCTCGGTGCGGACTCGGTGGACCACCTCGGGCTCACCGCCGCCCAGCAGGCCCAGGTGCTCGACGACCTCGCGCTCCGGGTCGAGACCATCCCGACGAGTCGGCGGCGCTCGGCATGACGATGACCCCATCCGCTCTGGAGCTGACGCCCGAGCAGTGGCGCTCCCGCGTCGATGAGGTGCTCGCCCGGGCCCGGGACCGAAGCGAGGGGCTGACCGCTGCCGTCGACGACGACGACCTCGTGCGCCAGCACTCCTACCTGATGTCGCCCCTGGTCTGGGACCTCGCCCATATCGGCAACCAGGAGGAGCTGTGGCTGGTTCGCGATGTGGGTGGCCGCGCCCCGGTGCGCCAGGACATCGATGATCTGTATGACGCGTTCAAGCACGCGCGTGCAACCCGGCCTTCCCTTCCCCTACTCGGGCCGGCGGAGGCCCGCCACTACGTCCGCGAAGTCCGCAAGAAGGTGCTCGACGTCCTGGACCACAGCCCTCTGGAGGGGCGACGGCTCCTGGAACAGGCGTTCGCCTTCGGCATGGTTGCCCAGCATGAACAGCAGCACGACGAGACGATGTTGGCGACCCACCAGCTGCGCCACGGCGCCGCCGTCCTGGATGCCAGCCCACCACCGCCGGGCGGGCACCTTCCCGCCGCCGAGGTCCTGGTTCCCGGCGGACCGTTCACCATGGGCACCTCAACCGAGCCTTGGGCACTGGACAACGAGCGTCCGGCCCACGTGGTGGATGTGGCTCCCTTCCTGATCGACACCGCAGCGGTAACCAACGGCGCCTACCTGGCGTTCATCGAGGCGGGTGGTTACGACGAGCCGCGCTGGTGGAGTGCCCCGGGCTGGGCTCATCGCCAGGCAAGCGGGTTGACCGCACCGCAGTTCTGGGAGCGGGACACCGGTATCTGGTGGCGCGTCCGGTTCGGCGTCCGTGAGCGGGTGCCCGCACGCGAGCCGGTCATGCACGTGTCCTTCCACGAAGCACAGGCGTATGCCGCCTGGGCCGGCAAACGACTGCCAACAGAGACCGAGTGGGAGAAGGCGGCTCGCTGGGACCCGGCCACCGGCCGGTCCCGGCGATACCCATGGGGCGACGAGGACCCGCAGCCGGACCACGCCAACCTGGGACAGCGCCACCTGCGCCCCGCCGAGGCCGGGGCCTACCCCCGCGGAGCCTCACCGCTGGGCGTGCACCAGCTCATCGGCGACGTCTGGGAATGGACCTCGAGCCGCTTCCGCGGCTATCCGGGCTTCACCGCGTTCCCGTATCCCGAGTACTCCCTGGTGTTCTTCGGCTCGGACTACAGGGTGCTCCGGGGTGGGTCTTTCGGCACGGACGATGTGGCGGTCCGGGGAACATTCCGCAACTGGGACTACCCGGTCCGGCGCCAGATCTTCGCTGGCTTCCGGTGCGCTCGTGACCCCCTTCCCGGGGAGGACGGCTAAGGCATGTGTCGTCACCTGGCCTACGTCGGCCCACCGGTCACGTTGGCGGATCTTGTGTTGCACCAACCCCATTCACTGTTGCACCAGTCGTTTGCGCCCACCGACATGCGCGGTGGGGGCAGCATCAACGCCGACGGTTTCGGCGTTGGTTGGCTGGTCGGCGACCCCGGCGAGGGCGGTGTCGCACGTCGTTATCGCCGCGACCGTCCGATCTGGTCCGATGAGTCGCTGCCGGATCTCGCGGCGTCGATCTCCTCCAGCGCGATCCTGGCCGCAGTCCGAAATGCGACGGTTGGAATGCCCGTGACCGAGACTGCCTGCGCGCCCTTCATGGAGGCCGCATGGATGTTCAGCCACAACGGTGTCATCGACGGATGGCCGGCCTCGGTCGCTCCGTTGGCCGGTGTGCTGGCGATGCAGGATCTGATCATGCTGGAGGCCCCGACGGACTCCGCCTTCCTTTGGGCCTTGGTGCTCCAGCAGTTGCGACTGGGCCACTCGGCCGCCACCGCACTCGCCGTGGTCGTCGATGAGGTGTTGACCCTGGCACCAGGCTCACGGCTGAACCTGTTGCTGCACGACGGCTCCCACATCGCTGCCACCACGGTGGGTCATGCGTTGTGGGTCCGGGACGGCGAGGGCAGCGTCACCGTCAGCTCTGAGCCCCTGGATGCAGAGCAAGGATGGCAGCCGGTGCCCGACCTCAGTCTGCTGGAGGCGACAGCGACCCAGTACTCGATCAAGAACCTCGACCAAGGACGGTCATGACGGCACCCCTGGTCGACATCTACCTGACCGATGCCCATGCGGAGCGCGCATTACGCAACGACGCGCGCCTGGGGCTGACAAGCAGGCCCAAGTGGTTGTCGCCGAAGTGGTTCTACGACGCACGGGGCAGCGACCTTTTCGAGGAGATCACCAAGCTGCCCGAGTACTACCCGACCCGAGCAGAGCGCTCGATCCTCGCCGCCCACGCCGGGGACATCGCTCGGCGTACGGGCGCCCACACGCTCGTGGAGCTCGGGTCCGGTTCCTCCGAGAAGACCCGTCTGCTGTTGGACGCTCTTGATGCCGAGGGCACCCTGGTGGAGTTCGTGCCCCTCGATGTCTCCGAGACCGCCCTTCGCGGGGCGGTCCTGGCTCTCCACACCGAGTACCCCACGCTCGCGATTCATGGCGTCGTGGCGGACTTCACCGAGCACCTCGGTCGCATCCCTGGCCAGGCCCCCCGCATGGTCGCCTTCCTCGGCGGCACGATCGGCAACCTCCTGCCGGAGGAGCGCGCCACCTTCCTCAGGGAGCTGCGCCAGACCCTCGCCCCCGGTGAGTGGCTGCTGCTCGGCACCGACCTGGTCAAGGATCCAGACGTCCTGGTGCCCGCGTATGACGATGCGGCCGGCGTCACGGCGGCCTTCAACCGCAACGCCCTCACCGTGCTCAACCGCGAGCTCGGCGGCAACTTCGACGTCGAAAACTACGAGCACGTCGCCATCTGGGACGCCGAGAACGAGTGGATCGAGATGAGGCTCCGGAGCACCGCCGCAGCCCAGGTGACCCTTTCGGAACTAGCTCTCGAGATCGCTTTCGAGCCAGGGGAGGAGATCCTCACGGAGATCTCCGCCAAGTTCCGCCGCCCCGGGATCGAGGGGGAGCTGGCCGCCGCCGGCTTCAGCCTGGACTCCTGGTGGACGGACTCCGAAGGACAGTTCGCTCTCTCCCTCGCACAAGCCCGCTGAGGAAGCCTCCTGAGAACCGCTGGACGCGAAAGTCCCCGAAAGCCCCCGAAAGTCCCAGGGACATGCGAAAGAGCCCTGACCGGTGTTTGCCGGTGAGGGCTCTTTCACGATGTATGTCCGGCGGCGTCCTACTCTCCCACACCGTCACCAGTGCAGTACCATCGGCGCTGAAGGGCTTAGCTTCCGGGTTCGGAATGGGACCGGGCGTTTCCCCTTCGCTATGACCGCCGTAACTC
>DATCQG010000324.1:0-4977 GCA_036569625.1 Dermatophilaceae bacterium
CGCCGAGCGGGAGCCGCTGCATGGCAGAACCGGTCCGTTGCGAGGTCGTTGGGGAAGACGTCCCTCGCACACAGGAGGTCCGGGTGTCTGCTGCAATGCCGCGTGTCATGACGCGCGGGGTGGTGTTCATACACTCCACCCCGGTTGCGTTGTGCCCTCACATCATCTGGGCCCTCGAGGCAGCCCTCAGTCAGCGGGTCGCGCTGGAGTGGACCCGTCAACCGCTGGGTCCTTCGCTCTTGCGCTCCGAGCTGTCCTGGTCCGGCGAGGCCGGCAGCGGCGCCAAGGTCGCGAGCGCCCTTCGCGGCTGGGACGGCCTTCGCTTCGAGGTGACCGAGGAGCCCAGCCCCGGCAGCGACGGCTCGCGCTGGTCGCACACTCCAAGCCTGGGCATCCACCACACCTGGACCTCCGCCGGTGGCGACGCGGTGGTCAACGAGGATCGTCTTCGCGCCGCGATCTCGATCAGCAAGGGCGACTCGAGCGTCCTGGCCCACGAGCTCGACCTGTTGCTGGGCCGTGCCTGGGACAACGAGCTCGAACCCTTCAGGTATGCCGGTGACGGAGAGTCCGTGCGCTGGCTGCACAAAGTGGGCTGAGTCCTAGAGCGGGATGTTTCCGTGGTTGCCGCGACGCTGAGGTGCTCCGGCGATTGCCCTGGCCAGAGCGCCCCGGCTCGCCGTCGGTTCGATGATCCCGTGGACCACGCCTATCTCGACGGCTCGTGGCAGTCCGCCGGAGAGAGCTTCGTCTTCGACGGCCAGCTCGTTCTCGACCTGGGTGCGGTCCTCTTCGGGGACCTCGGCGAGCCGACGACGATGAAGGATGCACAGCCGCGACTGCGCCCATCCCGGCAACGGTGGCCGTCGGCCACGCGAATACCCTTGTCGCTCCGAGGCATCGGGCGTTCATGGCAATATACGCACCGCCATACGACTTGCGGGTCACTAGGGTGACCCGGGGGAACCGTGGCTTCGGCAAAGGCATGCAGCAGCTTGGCACCACGTCTGACCACCCTGTCCCACTCCTGGCCCACACCGGGCAGGTAGCCGGGCACATCGACGAGGACGATGAGCGGGATGCTGAAGGCGTCACACATGCGCACGAATCGCGCGGCCTTATCGGCCGGGGCCGAGTCCAGACAGCCGCCCAGACGCATGGGGTTGTTGGCCACGACGCCGACCGTGCGTCCACCGAAGCGGCCCAGGGTGGTCGCGATGTTGGGAGCCCACCTGGGGTGAAGCTCGACACTGTGCTCGGCGTCGTCGAGGACGTTGTCGATCAGTGGGTGAACGTCATAGACGCGCCGGGCCGACCCCGGGAACGTCCCGGCAAGGTCGCGTTCCTGCACCGAGCTCACGTCGAGCCTGCCCTGGTCCCCGAGCAGCGAGCAGAGCTGTTGACCACGTTCGTATGCCGCTTCGGTCGTCTCGGTCACGACGTGGACGACGCCCAAGCGACGGCCGTGCGGTTCTGGGCCGCCGAGGCGCAGCGCGTCGACGTTCTCGCCGGTGACCGAGCGGACGACGTCGGGGCCGGTCACGAAGATGGGTCCGTCGGGGCCGAGGATGACGATGTCGGTCAACGCGGGACCGTATGCCGCGCCGCCGGCAGCGGGGCCGATCACGATGGAGATCTGCGGGATCTTGCCCGATGCGCGGGTCATGATCGCGAAGACCTCGCCGACCGCATGGGGCGATACGACGCCCTCGGCGAGGCGGGCGCCGCCGGAGGGCCAGATGCCGAGGATGGGCACACCGGCGACCAGTGCCCGCTCATAGGCCACCGGGATCGCCTTGCAGCCGTCTTTGCCCATCGCACCACCCTGGATGGTGGCGTCAGAGACGAACGCCACGACCGGAGTGCCACGCACCTTGCCGGTCGCGCACAGCATGCCGCTGGTGTCCTCGGCAGTGATCAGCTCGAGCGTGCCCTGGTCGAAGAACGCCTCAAGCCGTTTGCGCGGGTTCCGTAGGTCGTTCTCCCTGTCGACCTTGGGCCTGGTTGCTGCCACGGCCTGTTCGGCCGCGGGTTGGACATGCGGGCCGTCACTAGACGCTGCGAATTGCCAGTGCCACGTTGTGGCCACCGAAGCCGAAGGAGTTGTTCAGGGCCGCGATGTCGCCCTCCGGGAGCTTGCGGTGCTCGCCGTGAACAACGTCGAGGGAGATCGCGGGGTCGAAGTCATCGAGGTTGATCGTGGCAGGGGCCAGGCGATGATGGATGGCCAGAATGGCGAAGATCGTCTCGAGGGCTCCCGCGGCACCCAGCAGGTGTCCGGTCATCGACTTGGTCGCGCTGACCGGCATGTGGTCGGCCTCGTCGCCGAACGCCAGACGAATGGCGTTGGACTCGGCGATGTCACCAACAGGCGTCGAGGTGGCGTGGGCGTTGATGTGGACGATGTCCTTCGCAGAGAGTCCGGCGCTCTCCACGGCCTCGCGCATGGCACGGGACGCCCCGGCGCCGACGGGGTCCGGCGCCGCGATGTGGTGGGCGTCCGAGGACATGCCCAGCCCGGCTACCTCGGCGTAGATCCGCGCGCCGCGGGCCCTGGCATGTTCCTCGCTCTCCAGGACGATCACTGCCGCGCCTTCACCCAGCACGAAGCCGTCACGACCGGTGTCGTAGGGACGGGAGGCGCCCTCGGGGTCGTCATTGCGCGTTGAGAGGGCTTGCATCGCAGTGAACCCGGCGATCGGCATGGGGTGCATGGCAGCCTCGGTGCCACCCGCGACGACGATGTCGGCGCGTCCGTTGCGGATCATCTCCATGGCGTAGCCAATGGCCTCAGCTCCTGAGGAGCAGGCGCTCACCGGTGCGTGCGCCCCGGCGCGCGCGCCGAGCTCGATAGACACCGCTGCGGCAGGGCCGTTGACGATCAGCATGGGCACGGCGAGCGGGAAGACGCGGCGAACACCCTTTTCTTTCAGGGTGTCCCACTGGTCCAGTAGCGTATTGACACCGCCGATGCCTGTGCCGATGACGACCCCGAGACGCTCCGGCTCGACATCGGGTGTGCCTGCGTCGCCCCAGGCTTCCCGGGAAGCGATCAGGGCGTACTGGCCGACGGGGTCGAGGCGTCGGGCCTCGACCCTCGCAAGGAGGTCGAGGGGAGACACCTTGATGGTTGCCGCGATCTTCACGGGGAGCTCGTAGGTCTCGACCCAGTCGAACGGCATCAGACGAACGCCCGACTCTCCCGCCAGGATTGCTTCCCAGGTCTCGGGGACGGTGCCCCCGACGGGGGTGGTCGCACCCAGCCCGGTCACGACGATGCGCTTCTCGCGATTCGAGGTCATTGGGGGTTGCTCCTTGTTCTCGGTGGGCCCGGGGGCACACGCGGGGTCCGGCGTACAGGGTGCTTGGTCATGATCGGTTTGCCGCCCCTTTTACGGGGATGAACCCTTGCGGGGATGAAGCGGTGGGGCAGCCGTGGCGCGTCGGCGATGGTCAACGCCAACGCGCCACGGCGGACGACGAGGTCAGGCCTGCGCGCTCGCGATGAAGCTGACGGCGTCGCGCACCGTCTTGAGGTTCTTGACCTCCTCGTCGGGGATGCGCACGCCGAACTTCTCCTCGGCGTTGACGACGATCGTCATCATCGACAGGGAGTCGATGTCGAGGTCATCGGTGAAGGACTTGTCGAGCTCGACCGAGGCGGTCTCCAGACCGGTCTCTTCGTTGACGATCTCGGCGAGACCGTCGAGGATCTCTTTTTCGCTTTGGGCCATCAGGCCTGCTCCTTGTTGTCGTGGTGCTTGCGGATCTGTCGGTTGTGCATGATGACCCGAATATCCCGTCGGGTCCGCGGGAGCTCTCAGGGCAGAACGACGACCTGCGCCGCGTAGACGAGGCCGGCGCCGAACCCGATCTGCAGGGCCAGGCCGCCGTGCGGCGCCTGACCAGAGTCAAGCATCCGCTGGGTTGCCAGCGGCACGGAGGCAGCTGAGGTGTTGCCGGTCTCCTGGATGTCGCGTGCCACCTGAACGTGGGCTGGCATCTTGAGCTGCTTGATCAATGCGTCGGTAATGCGGTTGTTGGCCTGGTGTGGGATGAAGGCATCAAGGTCATCGACCTTGATGCCTGCCTTGTCGAGGGCAGCCTGAGCCACCGGAGCCATGTCATAGACAGCCCAGCGGAATACTGCCGGGCCCTCCATCGTGATCGCAGGCCAGTCGACGTCGCCCCCGCCGTTGCGCACCTCGATCCAGGAGTGGCGCGAAGAGATGGTCTTCCACTTGGAACCGTCAGAGCCCCAGACCGTGGGGCCGATCCCCGGGAAGTCCGAGGGGCCGACGATCGCGGCGCCGGCTCCGTCGCCGAAGATGAAGGCCGAGCCACGGTCGTTCTTGTCGGTGAAGTCGGACAGCTTCTCGACGCCGACCACGAGGACGAACTCGGCGGTGCCGCCGCGAACCATGTCGTTGGCCAGCGCAATGCCGTGGCAGTAGCCGGCGCAGGCTGCCGAGATGTCGAACGCTGCAGCGGGAGTGGCGCCGATGCGCTCGGCCAGCGAGGCTGCAGCTGAAGGGGTTTGGTACGGGTGGGTCACCGTTGCCACGATGACAGCGCCGATCTGCGACCCGGTGATACCGGCCGCCTTCAGCGCGTCGCCGGATGCGGCGGCCGCCATGTCGACCACCGTCTCGTCAGGAGCCGCAAATCGACGCGTGATGATGCCGGTGCGGTCCTGGATCCACTGGTCCGTGGAGTCGATGTGCTCGCAGATCTCGTCGTTGGTGACCACACGCTCTGGGCGATAGCCGCCAACGCCCCAGAGACGGGCATGTGCTGGTCCGGTCCTGTCGTTCAGGGTCGGGCGAGGCTCGTGGACTGTCGCGGTCATTTCATCGTCTCCGGGTGGTTCGGACGGGTGCGTCGGACGTGTGGTTCGGACGGGTGGTGGGAGCTCGGGTCAGGCCGCCGAGGGGTGAAGCCGAAGGAGCGGTTGCCCCGGGGACACCGGGTCACCGT
>DATCQG010000325.1:0-4991 GCA_036569625.1 Dermatophilaceae bacterium
CCTCAGTTGAGCCAGAGTGTGGGCTCAGGGGACGTTCGCCACGACAGTCAGCAGGAAATGATCACCTGCAACTATGAAGCTCAGCGCGCAGTTCGAAAGGCCTCCCCTCCGCATACGTTTTCGCCGTGCGACCTGCAGAGATGGCCATCCCGAATACGCTCGACGCATTCACGGGATGCTTCGCCGGAGGATAGTCGTTGGTGATGCCAAGCGTTGATCCACCCGCCATCGCCAACCGACGATTTCAACCACTATATGACGCCCTTGGGGAGCTGATGTCGGGAGAACTGCAGGACTCGAGTGTCGATCTTTACTGGCTTCCGCTCGGAGCGGGCGGCAGGTCGGTCCGCTGGAATGGTTGTCTGTTCGAAGCCGCGATGGCGCGACGTGAACATCGTGCGGTTGAGGACCTGTATCACTCCGCGATCGAAGTGGGTGAGCGAGACCGCAGGTTCGTCATCGAGATGGCGCCGGTGTGGAACGTCGACGCGCTCGATCGCGGTGTGGTCTGCGAGGGGCCCGGTCGGGACGAGATGGCTTGGACGTTCGCGGCTCTTTCGCTATGAGGTCCGCTGCTGGCTCGATGGACACATCCCCGATGTGGCCGAAGCGGTGGCCAGCCCCCAGCGTCTGAGCAATGACAGCACTCAGGTTTCGCGTCTGTTGCGAATCCTCACATCGGTCCCGTCGCTGACATGGGGACGGGACGAGCTTCGGACCGGCGACATGTGGAACTCGAACTCGCTGATCTCCTGGTTGCTCGCTCGTAAAGGCTTCGACATGACGATGATCAGCCCGCCCAGCCGCGGCCGGGCGCCTGGCTGGCAAGCCGGTCTCGTCCTCGCGTCCCGCCAAGAACCGGATCACCGCTGAGATCAGGACCCAGGTGAATATCATCGAAACCCACGCTGGTCATTCCCGCGCGTCATCTCAAGGAGCAGGTCAGGTGAACGAGCCCGCGGATACTCCGCCGCCGCCCGAGTATCACGCGGAGCCTTCTGACGTCCGGACGGCGCGACTGCTCGTCACCGGCCAGTTCGTTCTGATCGGGTTCCTCGTGCTGCTCCCCCATCGGCACGACTGGCCGGTGCCGGCAACGCTCACCATCGCCTTGAGCGCGGTCTCCGTGGTCGGCGTACTCCTGATGGTCATCGGCGCAACGGGACTCGGGCGAGGTCTGACGGCCACGCCGCTGCCGAACGCCCACGCCCAGCTCCGGACGGGGGGCCTGTATCGGTTCGTGCGGCACCCCATCTACAGCGGACTGTTGCTCACAATGACCTCGTTCACCGCGGCGTCGGGAAGCATGCTGCGTCTCCTCACGTTGTGCGCGCTCTTCGTGCTTCTCACCGCAAAGGCACGTTGGGAGGAACGGCGCCTTGCCCAGCGATTCGAGGGGTACGCCGAGTACGCCGCGCGAACTCCGAGGTTCGTGCCGGTTCGGTGGCGGCGGCGAGGATAGGGGGCGGCCATCCCCATCCATCACATGCCTGATCACCGGAAACAAGGTCCGTTCGCAAAGACAAACAGACGCGCCCTCAACCGATCGTGGCCGCATGGTCGGGCACCTCGGTCTGCAGGCTCCGCGCTGTGCGGACGTAGCCGGTCGGTGCCGGACGTCGCGGCAGCTTCAGCGGGGGCCGTACCACCTGCTGGTAAGGAATGCTCGAGATCAGGTGGGCGATCATGTTGATCCGCGCCCTCCGCTTGTCGTCGCTCTCAACCACCAGCCAGGGAGACTCGGGGATATCGGTGTGGACGAACATCTCGTCCTTGGCCCGCGAGTAGTCCTCCCACCGGTTGAGCGACTCCACATCCATCGGCGAAAGCTTCCACTGCCGCATCGGGTCCGCCACCCGGGAATGGAACCGGAGTTCCTGTTCGTCGTCGCTGACGGAGAACCAGTACTTGCGCAAGATCATGCCGTCCTCGACCAGGAGCCGCTCGAAGATCGGGCACTGGTGGAGGAAGGTCTTGTGTTCAGCGGCTGTGCAAAGACTCATGACCCACTCGACACCGGCGCGGTTGTACCAGCTGCGGTCGAAGAGCACGATCTCGCCGGCCGCCGGCAGCTGCTCGCTATACCGCTGGAAGTACCACTGCGTCCTCTCGCGCTCGGTGGGAACGGGCAGCGCGGCGATACGGGCCACCCGGGGGTTGAGGTACTGCGTGACCCGCTTGATGGTGCTGCCCTTGCCTGCCGCGTCGCGCCCCTCGAAGACCACGACGACCCTCTTGCCTTCGGCGCGAACCCACTCCTGCAGGACGACGAGCTCAGCCTGCAGGCGGAGGAGCTCCTTCTCATAAATGCTTTTCTTCATGCTTCATCACATCAGTGAAGGCAATCCGATGGGTCATGTCTCTTGCTTGACCTTCTGTGACGGACCGCGCGTCCGGCCTTCCGCTGGCGCCGCTTCATGGTCTGATGCAGGATTCCGGTCATGGACGATGTGCGGGCAGCCGCTCAGACACGCAGCGCGAAGGTGTTGACAGGGCTGTCCGAGGAACGCAGGGAGCTGTTCGCGCTCCGGCTCGACAGATGGTGGCCCGATCTCGTCGAAGGGCTCACTGCCCTGTATGGCGAGCAAGCGAGTGCCGAGGTCGCGCTGCGAGTCACGGAGCTTGCGGCGACGGCATACAGGGACCGCGAGCCCGACCTGCACCGTCTCGACCTCGCGCGCAGCCTTCAACCGGACTGGGTGCAGCAGCCCAGCATGGTGGGCTATGCCGCATACGCCGACAGGTTCGCTGGCGACCTGGCGGGAGTAGAGCGTCGAATCCCCTACCTCCAGGAGCTCGGTATCACGTATCTGCACCTCATGCCTCTGCTGCAGCCGCGAGCCGGCGACAATGACGGCGGGTTCGCGGTCGCCGACTACCGAAGCGTCCGTCCCGATCTGGGGACCCTTGATGACCTGCGCCACTTGGCGAAGTCGTTACGGGACAATGGAATCAGTCTCGTACTCGACCTTGTGCTGAACCATGTCGCCCGCGAGCACGAATGGGCGCAGGCGGCTCGTGCGGGCAGCGAGCGCTACCGAAGGTACTTCCACGTCTTTCCGGACCGCGCGGAGCCGGATGCATACGAGCGCACCCTGCCCGAGGTCTTCCCGGACTTCGCTGCTGGCAACTTCACCTGGGACCCAGAGCTCGCGGGTTGGGTGTGGACGACGTTCAACGAGTGGCAGTGGGACGTCAACTGGGCCAACCCGGAGGTGCTCGAGGAGTATGCCGAGATCATCCTCTTCCTGGCCAACACCGGGGTCGAGGTGCTCAGGTTGGACGCCATCGCCTTCTTGTGGAAGCGGCTCGGCACAAGCTGTCAGAACCAGCCCGAGGTCCACACCATCACTCAGGTGCTGCGTGCGCTGGCTCGAATCGCCTGTCCTGCAATGGCATTCAAGGCCGAGGCGATCGTCGGCCCGAGTTTCCTTGTGCAATATCTCGGGGCCGGCACCCATCACGGCAAGGTTTGTGACCTTGCTTATCACAACAGCCTCATGGTGCAGGTCTGGTCGATGCTCGCCACGGGCGACGTCCGCCTCACCTCGCGCGCCCTGTCCGCGATCCCGCCCGCACCGGCATCCTCAACCTGGATCTGCTATCTGCGCTGCCATGACGACATCGGCTGGGCGATCGACGACGAGGATGCTTCCGCGGTGGGTCTGTCAGGACCAGCCCACCGACACTTCCTCTCGGACTGGTACTCCGGTCTCTACCCGACTTCACCGGCCCGTGGCCTGACCTTTCAGCAGAACGCGGCGACCGGAGACCGGAGGATCAGCGGCACCGTCGCCAGTCTCGTCGGCCTGGGGTCAGCAACGACGCCCTACGAGGTGGACGCAGCGATCGGCCGGCTCCTACTCGCTCACGCCATCGTCTTCGCCTGGGGTGGCATCCCCTTGCTCTGGAGTGGCGACGAGCTGGCAATGCTCAATGATCCCGGCTGGGCCCGCGAGGCAGAGCACGCCGGCGACAACCGGTGGGCCAACCGTCCACGGCTGAACTGGGACCTGGCGAAAGACCGTCACGACCCGACGACGGTGGTATCACGGGTCTTTGGCGGCCTGGCGCATCTTGCGCGGGTGCGGGCGAGCCTCCCCCACCTGCATGCCAGCGTGGCGAGCGAGGTGCTCGATGTCGACGACTGGGGCGTTCTGGGCACTCTCCGTCGGCATCCCGTCGGACCCATGGTCGGTCTGTACAACGTCACTGCGGGGTGGCGCTCCTGCTCCGCGGTACGGGTGGCAGAGCTGGGACTCGAGCGTCCGTTTGACGCCCTCGGCTCCCGGTTCGTCGAGCGGGACGACGAGGGGAAGCTCTGGCTACCGCCGTATGGCGCGTGGTGGTTGGTGGAGCACAACTGAGCCTCACTCCGGCGAGGGGTGCGCCTTCGCCTCCCCTCGCCGGTTTGCGATCGGCAAATTAGGCGTCCCAGGAACCAAGGCAAGGGCCAACGCGCTCGCCGGAACAGCCACACCGAAGACGGGTCCGTCAAGGACGGGCAGGCTGGTCAACGCGATCACCACCCAGCCCGACCACAACAGCATTCGTCGCGCGCGCCTTGAGACGTGCCAAGTCATGGGCCACCTCCTCCTCCATACCCATGAAGCGCCGCGCCGGCGGGCGGGTAAAGGGACCAAGGTCCCTCACCGTCTGAGGACGAAAAGGAGGGGAAGTCTGGGGGTGAAGTGGCGCTGAAGGTACTCGTCAGGCAGGGTCGCGGCAGTCCTCGCAAGAACTGCGGCAGCTAGCCGTTGACCGCTTCCTGCTCCTCCGCGCTCAGCAGAGGCTGGCCCTGCAGATAGCGGTCGATGGAGCGCGCACCCGTCTTGCCAGCGCCCATCGCAAGGATGACCGTGGCGGCGCCTGTGACGATGTCCCCACCAGCGAACACGCCCTTCTTGCTGGTCGCCAGAGTGTGCTCATCGGCCACGATGTTGCCCCACTTGGTGAGATCCAGGCCGCTGGTGCTCTTTGTCAGCAACGGA
>DATCQG010000326.1:0-4836 GCA_036569625.1 Dermatophilaceae bacterium
CTCGGTCCACGCGTCACGATCGCCACCGGTATGCCGATCACAGCCGCCCGCCGCACGAACCGGTAGCCGCTCATCACCTGCAACGAGGAGCCGAGGACTACCAGCCCGGACGACGCGTCGACGTGCGAGAAGCCTTG
Organism: Dermatophilaceae bacterium; assembly: GCA_036569625.1. GTDB lineage: Bacteria > Actinomycetota > Actinomycetes > Actinomycetales > Dermatophilaceae > UBA4719. Next base: position 138 of record DATCQG010000326.1, read on the forward strand.
CTCGACAATGGGTTTGGGCACCGACTCGCCAAAGAAGACGACGTCGGGCTTGATCAGGTCCGACGCACAGACCAGGCATCGCGGCGGGTGAAAGTCGGCCACGGCTTCGTCCGAGAGCACGACGTCGCCGTCGGGGCGGATCTCCCCCACCTCGCCCTCGAAGTGCGGGTTCGCCTCACGCAGCCGTCTGTCGAGCTCGGCTCTCTGAGTGGTCTCGCCACAGTTGAGGCACCTGGCCTGATCGAGGTTGCCGTGCAGCTCGAGGACGTCATGGGCGCCGGCCATCTGATGCAGACCGTCAACGTTCTGGGTGATGATCGCCCGAACCAGGCCCAGGTGTTGAAGATCCGCAACCGCACGGTGTCCGTCGTTGGGCCCGGCTCCTGCGAACCGCCGCCATCCCACGAAGCTGCGGGCCCAGTAACGCTGGCGATTCGCCGGCGAGGCGACGAACTCGCCATACGTCATCGGCATCACCCGACGCTTGCCGTCCGGCCCCCTGTAGTCCGGGATGCCCGACTCAGTGGACAGGCCGGCGCCGCTCAGGACAGTGACGTTTCGCCCACGCAGGAGCTCGACCAGACCCTCGTATGCGGCCCGGTCCGGCGCCGTCGTCAACACTGCCTCCACCTCAGCAAGTATGCGACGGAAAGTCTCGCCCGATCTTTCGACCTCCCGCAACACGAGGGCCATCTTCAGGCCAAACGTGGCACCCGGCCCGACCACCCGCCATCCCGGGGCCATCTTCAGGCCAAACGTGGAACTTGGTCAGGCGGATCGGCCCGGAAAATGACTGCGCCATTCATCTCGGAATGTGGTCGGCACACTCTTGGCTCCGCGCGCCCTCATTGCCTCGGCAATCCGATCGAGAGTCCGCTGCGGCTCCACATAGATGCCATTGGACCGGACGACGATCAGCCGCCAGCCATCGCCATCCAGATCCTCGCGTCGATCGATGTCGCGACCCCATTGGTCATCGCTCTCGGCGTGTTGTCGGCCGTCGTACTCGATGACCAGCATCAGATCGGGGTAGCAGAGGTCGAAGCGCTTCTGCCAGTTGCCGGCCCCGTCCCGAACGATCCGGTTGACCTGTGGCTCGGGAAGACCCGCGAGCACGATCAACATCCGCAGGCGTGACTCCATGGGCGAGTCGACTCCTTCGCGCACGAATCCGACGGCTCGATGCGCAGGCCGCGACCCCCAACCGTGCCAAGCCTTCACAGCCTCGAATAGCCGGTCCACCGTCGTCCGCTTGGCCCTCACGAGTGAATCGCCCAGCACGACGAGGTCAACCAGGGACAGAACACAAGCAAGGTCGATGAACGTCTGCTCGGGACTCGAGACCCGGATGCCCCGAAACCTGACCACCCCGGCCTGGCCGCTCAACCGATGGCAACCCACGCCCCGACGCTGGGTTCGCGATCCTGGCTGCGGGCAGCTGAGGTGGGTCAGTGGCTGGCTCGGCACGATGGCACCCCACAGCTCTGCCGCGGTGAAGTGGCTGACCTGCGAGCCCGGCGGGCAGACCTTCAAGACCGCCTTCGCCCTGAGCGCTGGCGTGACGACTACTTTGGCCGATAGGTAGAGGTCGTAGAAGAGACGCTGGTAGCGACCAGACCTGAGCTCCTTGTTCGTGATACCCGCTGATAGCGCCTCGGCCCGGCTGAACGGGTCGGCGTCGTTGAAAGGCGTTCGGTCACTCGTCGGCATAACCCGAGGGTGCCGGATGGGACCGGGCGGCAGGCAAAGTTGTCCACAGGCCCCAGGCCAAAGGTGGCACCCGGCCCGACCACCCGCCATCCGAGGGCCATCTTCAGGCCAAACGCGGCACTCGGCCCAGCCACCGCGTTCAGCTATCTGGCAGAACCTCGAACTGCGCGCTGACCCGGGCAAGCTGATCAGGGGCGGTGTTCGAGTCGATCGCGGCGCCGGTGCCGGTTCGCGAGCGCGGAGGAAGGCATCAGGACCACCCTGACCATCGGACCAAGATCACGCAAGGACAAGAACTGTGGTCAAACCATAACGATCGGTTATACACTTATTGTCATGATCGATGCAGCCGGAATGCGCGTGATACGCGCGATCGCCGACGAAGGAAGCTTCACCGGGGCGGCCCTGTCACTGGGCTACTCCCAACCCGCCATCTCGCAGATGGTGCGCCGGCTCGAGCAGCGAAGCGGGACCGTTCTCGTCGAGCGGGTCGGGCGCCACGTGCGCCTCACGGAGGCCGGCCAGGTGCTGGCGCGACACGCGGTGGGCGTGCTGTCCGCCCTTGCTGCCGCCGAGGAAGAGGTCGCCGCTATCGCCGGATTGCGCGCCGGGCGGGTCAGGCTGATGGCCTTCCCCTCGTCCTCAGCGACCATGGTCCCCCGCGCGCTTGCCCTGGTGAAAGAGCGATTCCCCGAGATCAAGGTCACCTTCACCGAAGCCGAGCCCCCCGAGTCCCTTGCGGCGTTGCGCGCAGGTGAGTGCGACCTCGCCGTCGCCTTTGCCTATGAGGGCACAGACCTTGGGCGCGGTGAAGAGGACCTCGAGATGTTTGTCACCCACAAGCTGCTCGACGACGAGGTCCGCCTCGCGCTGCCGAAGAACCACCCGATGGCGAGCGCCAAGGTCGCTGACCTCTCCGTGCTCGGTGACGAGTCCTGGATCGCCGGTTGCCCACGCTGCCGTGGTCACCTCCTGCAGATGTGCCACAAGTCCGGGTTCACGCCCACCGTGTCGTTCGAGACCGAGGACTACGTCGCGGTTCTGGGCCTGGTCGCCGAAGGCCTGGGGGTGGCACTGATCCCCGACCTGATCCTGCGTAGTGCCAACCACCCCGACGTCGTCACCCTGCCGATATCGCCTGCCTCGCGGCGAGGAATCTATGCCGTCACCACAGCCGACCTGCAGCGGGTCCCGGCGGTCAAAGCCACGCTGGACGCCTTGTGTGAGGCGGCCACTGCCAAACCTCGCGTCCTGGTCCGCGGCTAGCAAGGGCGAATTAGGCAAACCTGCACAATTCGGCCCCGACGCCTGGACGGTGGGCGAGCAACCCTGCGTCTTGTTTGACACGGGAGTCGCGGCATACGCCAAACCAGCCTCCTGACCTAGCCGAACCTGGTTTCACTCCGTCGGAGTGCAGCACAGCGACGTCTTAGTGACCTCGAGCTGAGACGAGGACGGTCCCGTCGCCGTCCCGTGAGACGGCAATGTCCCCACGCTCGTCGGTCCTGAACACTCGGTACCTTGCGGCCTGCAACAGGTGCAGGGTCCCGGGGGCAGGATGGCCATAGGTATTCCCGGCTCCAACACTGATCAATGCCACCGGTGCCCGCACCTCCGTCAGCAGGGTTGGGTCCTGGAGCCGGGAGCCATGATGGGCCACCTTGAGCACGTCATACCCACCCGCTCCCTCGTATGCCGGATCTCGCCTCAGTGCCAGCAGCACCTCGTGTGCGGCGCCACTCTCGACGTCGCCCAGCATCAGGACCCGCAGCCCACCGACAGCCACGGACATGACGACGCTGGCGTTGTTCGGCACCGATCCCTCATGGATCACCCGGGTAGGCCAGATCACGTCGACGTGGACCGACCCCCAACGGAGCTGGTCCCCGGGATACAGCGGTTGCACGGGGATCCCCACGGCCTTTGCCCAAGCCTGCACCTCACGGACCTGGAAAGCAGGGTCCGGCACTGGTGACGTGAGAATCTGGCGAACAATTCGACCGTGCAGGACGCCCGGCAAACCATCGACGTGGTCGGCGTGAAAGTGAGTCAGGACAACGGCATCCACCACGTCCACGTGAAGTCGGGTCAGGCAGCCGTCGATGAGAGCGGGGTCAGGCCCGGCGTCGACCACGACCGCGTGACCCGGGCCGCTGGCCAGGACCAACCCGTCACCCTGACCGACGTCGCAGGCCACGATCCGCCAGTTCGGTGACGGCCACACGAGGGGGCTGGTCGGCCAAGACGATGCCAGGGTAAGGAGGGCCAGAGCGGCCACCGCATAGGGGTGGCCGCGGATCGTGACCATGAGCCACGGGCCCGTGAAGAGCAGACCAAGGCTCAAGAACGCCAGGAGAAACGCGCCGGGTGCACCGTCCGGCCAGGGCAGCGTGCCCATCGGAACGCCAGCGCATGCTCTGGCGATCCAGGCGATTCCGAGGGTGGGCAACGCAGCCAGCCAGCCGAGCATGACCGCCAGCGGATGAGAGATCAGCGCGACCAGCGCCACGGATACGCCCAGCACTGTGGCGGGCGCTACGAGAGGTGCAGCGAGCAAGTTGGCGACAACACCGATCACGGTGACCGTGCCCTGGAGGAGGACCACGACCGGACCACACATCGCTTGTGCCGCAACGGGTATCGCGATGGCGACCCCGAGTCCCTTGAAGCGGGAGGGCAGGAATCGCGCGAACCATTGACCCCAAGGACGGGCGAACAGCAACAGGCCGAGCGTGGCCAGGGTGGACAGGGCGAACCCGAACGATCTGGACAGCCACGGATCGACGCACAGGAGGACCAGAACAGCTCCGGACAAAGCGGGAACACCCATCCGGCGTCGGGACGCGCTCAGCCCCAACAGACCGATCACGCCCATGACCGCGGCTCGCAGGACGCTTGGCTCAGGCCTGGCGAGAATGACGAAGCCGGCCAGCACAAGGAGTGCCACCGGGGGACGCCAACGACGCCGCACACCGACAAGTCGACACAA
>DATCQG010000327.1:0-1814 GCA_036569625.1 Dermatophilaceae bacterium
CTGGTATGGCAACTAACCGCAACGACCCCGACAAGATCATCAGGTCCCAGCGGCGACGGGCCGTGACCGCCAGCACCGTAGGCACGACTATCGAGTGGTACGACTTCTTCCTCTACGGCACTGCCGCAGCGCTGGTATTCCCGAAGCTGTTCTTCCCAGACTCCTCGGCATACGTCGGCGTGCTTGCGGCGTTCGGCACCCAGTTTGTGGGTTTCGCCGCCCGACCCATCGGAGCGGCGATCTTCGGTCACTATGGCGACCGGTTTGGTCGCAAGTCCGCGCTGATCACCACCCTGATGCTCATGGGTGTTGGCACGTTCCTGATCGGCTGCCTGCCGACCCACGCGAACATCGGTTTCATGGCTCCAGTGCTTCTGACCCTCCTGCGACTCATCCAGGGCATCGGCGTCGGCGGCGAGTGGGGCGGCTCGGTCCTGCTGTCGATGGAGTGGGGCAGTGCGAAGCGGCGTGGGTTCATGGCCAGCTGGCCTCAGCTTGGCGTGCCGCTGGGTCTGCTGGCCTCGACCGGCATGGTCAAGCTGATGAGCAACGTCAGCGGCAACTCGTTCGAGACCTGGGGGTGGCGGGTGCCGTTCCTGCTCAGCGCCGTCCTGGTCGGCGTCGGGCTCTACGTGCGGCTCAGGGTGATGGACAGCCCCGACTTCACGGTGGTGAAGAAGGAGAAGGCGGTGGTCAAGGCGCCGGTGCTCCAGGTCATCAAGACCCAGCCCCGTGAGATCCTCACCTCGGCCTTCGTACGGATGTCGGAGCAGGCGCCGTTCTACCTGTTCATCACCTTCGTGCTCGCCTACGGCACCAAGAAAGTCGGGTTCACCAAGGACGAGCTGCTGACCGACACCATGGTCGCTGCGGGGTTGGGCCTGCTCAGTGTCCCGTTCTTCGGATACCTCTCTGACCTGATCGGGCGACGTCTGATGTACGGCATTGGCATCGTCTCGACCGCCATCTTCGCGTTCCCCTATTTTGGGTTGCTCAACACCAAAGTGGCCGGAATGGCGTTGCTGGCGATCGTCGTCTCGCTGCTCGTCCACGACATGCAGTACGGCCCGCAGGCCGCCCTGATCGCGGAGAACTTCGGCACCAACGTGCGGTACAGCGGGGCGGGCCTGGGCTACCAGCTCGCGTCGGTCATCGCCGGTGGACCAGCACCCCTCATCGCCACGTGGATCCTCAAGAACACCGGCTCGAGCATCGGCATCAGCTGGTACATCGTCGGGTGCTGCGTCGTGTCCATGATCGCGCTGATCCTCATGCCAAAGCACGCACAACCAGAAGCCGCAGACCCGTCGATCGTGCTGCAGACGGAGGAACCCAGCCTCGCCTGACGGCGGCAACCGGGCCACCCGTCGGACGTTCAACGACAAACCGGCCCCGACGACCAGCGAGTTCACGATTACCTACGCAAGCACGCCGTTACGTGCATGCGTAGGTAATCGAGCAGGGCACTGGAAGTTATCGGCGACGACGACCACCCTGGCCCTGCTCCCCTCATCTGGTCAATTTCCACCTCTGCCGGAACCCCATGGGCCGACGTAGTCTCGCCCTTTCGCTGTCCGGAATCAGGTCACCTAATCGCGTAGCCGGGCCACCCCAAGTCCCGACGTTGAATGCCCGTAGATCGACACCCCGGTCATGTCCGGCCCGTTGACACTCATGGACCGAGCGGTCAGCGCCGTAGACGTGATCCGACCGCCAGTCAGACAACCCCTGGGAGCGGCACGGCCGCACAAAACTGTGGTCCTCACGACTCCACAAGCTGGGAAACCCGCTGAGGAGACACCCCCAGCAGGCCG
>DATCQG010000328.1:0-2082 GCA_036569625.1 Dermatophilaceae bacterium
ATGCGAAGAGTTGGTCCGCGGAAGATCGTGATCCGGTCGGGAAGTGCGCCAGCAGCCCAGCCTCCATCACGCTCGGTCAGCGGAGTCCCGTCATAGACGCCTAGCAGCTCCGGGTCATCCGATGGAGGTTCGTCCTCGACCAGGAACACCACGTTGTCCATCAGGCCGAGCAGGTCTGCCGGTACGTGGTCGAGCGCGTCGCCGACGGCATCGTCGAAGTCTTGTGGGGTCATCGTGAGCACGTCCACCAGCCTGCCACGCGGACAGGGCCCCACCGAGGCCAGCCGGGGGCGGGACACAATGGCCGGATGAGAGTGCGTGTGCGGGTCAAGCCCGGGGCCTCCCGGACCAGGGTCGGGGGGCAGTATGGCGAGGAGTCGGGTGGCCAGGAGGGGGAGCTGATCGTTCGGGTGGGTGCACGGGCCGTGGAAGGTGCGGCGACCGAGGCGGTTCTGAAGGCGGTTGCCAAAGCCTTTGGCCTGCGTCGCGCGGATGTGGGCCTGGTCAGCGGGTTGACCTCGCGGACGAAGGTCCTGGAGCTCGAAGGCGAGGAGCGCACACTTTCCACACGATTGACTCAGCTGTTGGGCAGCTGAGCTGATCGGTGGACGCCGCAAGAAGGGGCGTGGGCCGCTGGCCCTGCTCGCAGGCTCCCTTGATGGGCTGCGCGGCCCACACCCCTTCTTGCTGGCTCCCTTGATGGGCTGCGCGGCCCATGTCCGCTCCTTGCGTTGCCTCAGGGTCTGGCTGCCTCAGCGTCCGGTGGTGGGGTCCGTCGCATCCACGTCGTGCTCGGGCTCATGACTGGCGTAGGCGTCGGTCTTCGGGCGTTCATCGGCGCCACCGTGCAGCTGCCCCACCCACTCCTGGGCGGGCGCGATGGCCTCGTGCACGGTGCCGTCGTGATGAGCAGCGGCAAGCTCGGCAGGTGTCACCGCGCGGACGGCGTCGGCGAAGTAGAAGCCCGAGATCTTGGCGCGCAGCCGCTCGCTGCGGGTGCCCCGTCGGCGTACTCCGTTTGCGTCCACCGTGGCCCTGAGCTGCAGGGGCTCGGGCGTCTCGTGCTGGAGCAGTGGCCAACGCTCGAACTCGGGGAGCGGCTCGTGGGCCTCGAAGAACTTGCCCTCGGCCGTGCGGACAAGACGCCCCGTCTCGCGGCCATGCAGCACCAGATCTCGATCGCGACGCTGCAGGCTCAGAGCGATCCGCCTGGTCACCCAGAACGCCAATGGTGGGACCACGATCAGCATGACCTGCAGCGCCCGGGTGATGTCGTTGATGGACAGCCCCAGCTTGATCGCGATCAGGTCGTTGCCGGCCGCGAGGAACAGAATCAGGTAGAAGGTGAGCGCGAAGATGCCCAGCCCGGTGCGGGTCGGGGCGTTGCGCGGGCGGTCGAGCAGGTGGTGCTCACGCTTGTCACCGGTGACCCAGGACTCGATGAACGGGTAGGCCCCGGCGATGCCATACAGCAACGGCATCACCACAAGCGCAGGGATGAACACGTTCAGGCTGAGGGTGAAACCGAACGCATGGAACTCGAAGAAGCCGGGAAAGAGGCGCAGCGCTCCGTCCGCGAAGCCCATGTACCAGTCGGGCTGTGACCCTGCGGTCACCGGAGAGGGGTCATAGGGGCCGTACATCCAGATCGGGTTGATCGTCACCAGTGCCGAGATCAGGGTCGTGATGCCGAACACGATGAAGAGGAAGCCACCAGCCTTTGCCATGTAGACCGGCATGAAGGGGAAGCCGACCACATTGTCATTCGTCCTGCCCGGGCCGGGGTACTGGGTGTGTTTGTGTACGGCCACCAGGACGATGTGCGCGGTGAACAGGCCGACGATGATGGCGGGCAGCAGGAGGACATGGAGGGTGTAGAGGCGGGGGATGATCGCCTCGCCCGGGAAGGCGCCGCCGAAGACGAAGTACGCGGCGTAGGAGCCCACAACAGGAATGGACTGCATGAAGCCTTCAGCTGCCCGAAGGCCCGTGCCCGAGAGCAGGTCGTCCGGAAGGGAGTAGCCGGCGAAGCCCTCGTTGATGGCCAGCAGGGACAGGATCGTGCCGATGACCCAGTTGATC
>DATCQG010000329.1:0-5743 GCA_036569625.1 Dermatophilaceae bacterium
CGATCGCGCAGCCACGCTCGAAGGGCCTTGACGTTCAATGGCATTGACTCGGCCACGGCGAACCGCCGGGCATAACCGACATCAACACATCGCTCTGACGTCACATAGCCGACCCCCGTGTCGAGCTCAACGCCGTCCACCAGGGCGGTCAGCGCTCCGGTCAGTCCTGCCCGGATCACGGCCCGGTCAGGCTCGTACAGCCAGGCGCCCATCCCCGCCAACGACGAGGCGATCGGGGCAGCACCACCGGCAACGCCCGCATCGGCCTCACGAACGGTCCACGACTGCCCTTTCGAGCCGATCACCAACGCGGATCTTCCTGCAATGTCGGCCAGAGGGCCCCACCAGATCACACACTCGAGGACCTCGCCCCCCAGCGACGTCCACTGGGCCTCGGCTCCGGCCGGGATCGCCCCGTGAGGGAATGAAGGTGACAGCTTGGCCCCGGTCGCAGGCAGCGACTTCGCGATCGACTGGACGGTGTCCCACGAGGGCGAGATGGCATCAAGGCGGAACACCCGCCGGGTCCTGCCGAGTGCGTCAGTGACCCCGGGTGTGCGCCGGGCAGGGTCGAGCCACGCGCCGGTATGCCGTGCGCCCTCGCCCTTGGGCAACCGGGTCTCCTCCACGGTCCCGACCAACGCCGAGGCGGCCGGCCAGTGCCGCAGGTTGACTCCCGCAAGGGCCGCGGTCACCTCGTCGGCGTCGATGGCGGTGACCTTGAGATCCAGCCCGGCCAGGGCCATGGCGTCGGCGCCGATGCCGCAGCCGAGGTCGTACACCTGACGCAGACCGGCCGCGCGGAACCGACCCGCATGGCGGGCGGCGATCTCCAGCCTCGTGGCCTGTTCGAGGCCATCGGCGGTGAACAACATGCCCTCGGCGAAGTCGCCGAACTTCTGGCGACCCTTGGCTCGTAGCCTGGACTGGGTCAACGCGGCTGCGACCAGGTCGACGTCGAACCCAGCCCCACGCAGCCGCTCGCCCAGCACCAGCGCGAGCGACTCGTCATACAGGGGCAGTGACTGAAGCAGCCCCCAGCCCTCGCCCGAGACCAGCTTCTTCACCGTGGCGAGGTCCATGGCGGACATCCTCCACCATCCCCCCGTTGGGGGCGTCGCCGTCGGCCCGTCCTTGCCAGCGGTGGCCCGTCGGCGTTGGCTGATTCTGGCACTCAAGTTGACCGAGTGCTAACCGGCGTCCTAGATTCTGATTAGCACTCGCCATGTGCAAGTGCCAACCGCGAGCAGTGAGCAGGTCGACCCCGCGACGGAGGCCAGCCCACCAATCGCACCAAAGATCGCATCAGCGTTCTTCCTGTCCATCTTCGACATCCCAAAGGGGAGGTCACACCGTGTCGGTTTCCATCAAGCCGCTCGAAGACCGCATCGTCGTCAAGTCCAGTGAGGCCGAGCAGACCACTGCTTCAGGCCTCGTGATCCCGGACACCGCCAAGGAGAAGCCCCAGGAGGGCGAGGTCCTGGCAATTGGTCCCGGGCGCATCGACGACAACGGCAACCGTGTTCCGCTCGACGTTGCCGTCGGCGACAAGGTCATCTACAGCAAGTACGGCGGCACCGAGGTCAAGTACGACGGCGATGAGTACCTCATCCTGTCCGCTCGTGATGTCCTCGCGGTCGTCATTCGCTGATCCCAGTGGCTGTATGACGCGCCCCGGCGACGTGCCTACAAGAGGTTCGTGCCGGGGCACCGTCATTCACTCGGGCTCGCCTCCCGATCCGCAGTCTGCAAGACAGGGCATACCAGCGCGTATGCCGGCCCGTTGCCTCTGGCAACGACCCAGGCAACACCCAAGAATCGTTAGTAGTTAAGGAAGCTCATGGCCAAGACGCTGGAGTTCAATGACGCGGCGCGCAAGTCGCTCGAGCGTGGCGTGGACAAGCTCGCCAACGCGGTCAAGGTGACGCTCGGCCCGAAGGGTCGCAACGTCGTTATCGACAAGCAGTGGGGCGCCCCCACCATCACCAACGACGGCGTGACGATCGCCCGTGAGGTGGAGCTCGACGACCCGTACGAGAACCTCGGCGCGCAGCTCGCCAAGGAGGTCGCCACCAAGACCAACGACGTCGCAGGTGACGGCACGACCACCGCGACCGTTCTGGCGCAGGCCATGGTCAAGGAAGGCCTTCGCAACGTTGCCGCAGGCGCGGCCCCGGCCTCGCTCAAGCGTGGCATCGATGCTGCTGTCGAGGCAGTCAACGCCCGCCTGCTCGAGAACGCACGTGAGGTCGAGGGCAAGGAAGAGATCGCCCAGGTCGCCGGCCTCTCGGCGCAGGACCCGGTCATCGGCGGCTTGATCGCCGAGGCGTTCGACAAGGTTGGCAAGGACGGTGTCATCACGGTCGAGGAGTCCCAGACCGCGATCACCGAGCTCGAGTTCACCGAGGGCATGCAGTTCGACAAGGGCTACCTCTCGCCGTACTTCGTGACCGACCCTGAGCGCATGGAGGCGGTCCTGGAGGACGCCTACATCCTGATCACGCAGGGCAAGGTCTCGGCCGTGGCCGACATCCTTCCGGTCCTCGACCAGGTCGCTCAGGCCAAGAAGCCCCTGTTGATCATCGCCGAGGACATTGACGGTGAAGCGCTTTCGACCATGGTGGTCAACAAGATTCGCGAGATCCTCAAGGTCGTCGCGGTCAAGGCGCCGGGTTTCGGTGACCGCCGCAAGGCGATGCTGCAGGACCTCGCGGTCCTGACCGGCAGCTCGGTCATCAGCGAAGAGGTCGGTCTCAAGCTCGACTCGACCATGCTGGCTGACCTTGGCACCGCCCGCCGAATCGTTGTCACCAAGGACAACACGACGATCGTCGACGGCGCCGGTGACAAGGACGAGGTCGCCGGTCGGGTCCACCAGATCAAGAGCGAGATCGAGCGGACCGACTCTGACTGGGACCGGGAGAAGCTCCAGGAGCGTCTGGCCAAGCTGTCCGGCGGTGTCTGCGTGATCAAGGTCGGCGCGCACACCGAGGTTGAGCTCAAGGAGAAGAAGCACCGCATCGAGGACGCCATCTCGGCCACCCGCGCGGCCATCGAAGAGGGCATCGTCGCCGGTGGCGGCTCCGCTCTCGTCCACGCCGTCGCTGTCCTGGACGACCTCGACCTGGTCGGTGACGAGGCCACGGGCGCGAACATCGTTCGCAAGGCGGCACGTGAGCCGTTGCGCTGGATCGCCGAGAACGCCGGTGTCGAGGGCTATGTCGCGGTGTCCAAGGTCGCAGAGCTGGAGGCTGGCAACGGCCTCAACGCCGAGACCGGCGTGTACGGCGACCTGATCAAGGCCGGAATCATCGACCCGGTCAAGGTCACCCGATCGGCGCTGCGCAACGCCGCGTCGATCGCCTCCATGATCTTGACGACCAACACGCTGGTCGTTGAGAAGAAGGTCCAGGAGGAGCCGGCAGAGGGCGGCCACGGTCACGGCCACGGCCACTGACCAACACCTCTCGTCCAACGAAGGCCGCAACCCTCGGGGTTGCGGCCTTCGCTGCGTCATCTTGGCCTCACCCTCGGACCGTGAAGTCGCACAGAACGCTCTCCGGGCGGGGTCTTGAGAACGATCTGTGCGACTTCACGGAATCTGGGCCGGGGGGAGGACCTTGCGAGGGCCACCTGGTCCGTTTGGTGCCAGGTGGTCGGCTACCGCGCAGCGAGCCGATGGTGCGCGAGGTCAGGTGGAGGTGACGCGGATCCGGGTCCCGCCCAGATCGACCGTGGACCCGGGGTGAACCTGGCGCCCGCGTCGCCGCTCGACCTCGCCGTCCACGCTCACCTCGCCGTCCTCGATCAGGCTTCGGGCATGGGCGCCGTCATCGACGACACCGGCCAGTTTCAGGAGCTGACCGAGCCGGATCGTCTCGTCGCGGATGGGCACCTCGACGGCGTCGCCCTTCGAGCTGATGTCGTTCACGCGGTTGCCGTCGTTCATGTGGTCAATATGGCTCATCTGGCTTGCGACCCGGAAGGCCGGTGTGTCCGGGCTGGGTCACGCCACTGCCGTAGGATCGGGAAATGAGCTCACCGGCCACCCCGGATTCCGCCATTCCTGCCCCGTTCGCCGCACCGTTCGCTGCTCTGGGCCTGACCTTCGACGACGTGCTGCTGCTCCCCGGGGCTACCAACGTCATCCCCAGCGAGGTCGACACCTCGACCCGGCTGTCCCGCAACATCTCCGTCAGGCTGCCACTGGTATCTGCCGCGATGGACACCGTCACCGAGGCCCGGATGGCCATCGCCATGGCCCGCGAGGGTGGACTGGGCATCGTGCACCGCAACCTCTCGATCGAGCACCAGACCCGCGAGGTTGACCGGGTGAAGCGCTCGGAGTCGGGGATGGTCTCGGACCCGGTCACGACAACCGGGGATGCGACCCTGGCTGAGGTCGATGCGCTGTGCGGGCAGTTCCATATCTCCGGCCTACCCGTGATCGACGGCGAGGGCCTGCTGATCGGCATCATCACCAACCGGGACCTGCGCTTCGAGACGGACTTCGGCCGGCCCGTCTCGGAGGTCATGACCCGGATGCCGCTGGTCACCGCGCGGGTGGGCGTGGACAAGATGGACGCGCTGGCGCTACTGGCGACGAACAAGATCGAGAAGCTTCCGCTGGTTGATGAGGCTGGGCGGCTCCAGGGCCTGTTCACCGTCAAGGACTTCGTCAAGGCCGAGCGCTATCCTCTGGCCACCAAGGACGACTCGGGCCGGTTGCGGGTCGGGGCTGCGATCGGGTTCTTCGACGACGCCTGGAAGCGCGCCATGTCACTGGTCGATGCCGGCGTGGACCTGCTGGTCGTCGACACGGCCAACGGCCATGCCAAAGGCGTCACCGACATGATCCGCAGGCTCAAGTCCGAGCCTGGTGTGGCCCACGTCGACATCGTGGGAGGCAACGTAGCCACCCGGGCGGGCGCTCAGGCGCTGATCGATGCCGGCGCGGATGGCGTCAAGGTGGGCGTTGGCCCCGGCTCGATCTGCACGACCCGCGTGGTGGCCGGCATCGGCGTCCCGCAGGTCACGGCAATCTACGAAGCCGCGCTGGCGTGCAAGGCCGCTGGGGTTCCGGTTATTGGTGACGGCGGTCTGCAGTATTCCGGAGACATCGCCAAGGCGCTCGTGGCCGGTGCCGACACGGTGATGCTGGGTTCCCTGCTGGCCGGTTGTGAAGAGAGCCCGGGAGAGCTGGTCTTCATCAACGGCAAGCAGTTCAAGTCGTATCGCGGCATGGGTTCCCTCGGCGCCATGCAGTCCCGCGGCTTGGGCGAGTCCTACTCCAAGGACCGCTACTTCCAGGGTGACGTCACCGACGACGACAAGGTGGTGCCCGAGGGCATCGAGGGCCAGGTGCCCTACCGCGGTCCGCTCGCGGCCGTGGCATACCAGCTGATCGGTGGTCTGCGTCAGTCGATGTTCTACGTTGGTGCGCCGTCGATCCCCGAGCTCCAGGCTCGCGGCAAGTTCATCCGGATCACCGCGGCCGGGCTCAAGGAGAGCCACCCGCACGACATCCAGATGACCGTAGAAGCACCCAACTACAGCCGGCGCTGACCTCGAGCTGCCCGTCGGCGTTGTGCCGACGGGACCACGACACCAGCGACCGCACCCGTCAAGGCGAGCGGCAGGGCCACGAACGCTGACAGGTGGGGCAGGAGTGTGCCATCCCAGACGAGGCTTTCCGCGCCGCAGAGGAACGCGGGCAACGAGACGAAGATGACGATCCATCGAG
>DATCQG010000330.1:0-3178 GCA_036569625.1 Dermatophilaceae bacterium
GTACACAAGACGCCCGTCGTGGCCAAGGGCAAGATCAGAGTCGGCACGGTCATGAACGTCACACTGTCAGTGGATCATCGGCCGATCGGCGGAGCAACCGCCTCGAGATGGATGGCAGTGTTTGTGTCTCTGCTCGAGGAACCCCTTCGGATCCTTATGTGATGGACAATGCGTCAGGGCCACGCATCGAGCCCGACAATCCGGAGGGAGTGCGATGGGCCTTTACGAGGAACTATCCCGCTGCCGTCACCAGTGTTGCGGCGGTCGAGCCCTGCGACGTCAGCTGGAGGCTGGCGGGTGAGCGACTCAGGGCATCCAACGTGCGGTGTCGCGGTCCGGCCTTGACGGTCAGTCCGTGCCCTTCGACGACGACAGTTTTGATGCAGCCCTATCAACCTGGACGCTGTGCAGCATCCCCGACGTTGCCGCCGCACTCTCCGAGATGCGGCGCGTCCTCAAGTCCGGAGGGACTCTGCAGTTCCTCGAACATGGGCTCGCCCCGGACGAAGGCGTACGGCGCTGGCAGCGACGCCTCGACCCGGTGCAGCAGCGGATCGCAGGTGGATGCCACTTGACCCGGCCCATCGTGGACCTGCTCGAGGCCGCAGGCTTCACGGTCAAGAACGTCGATGTCTTCTACGAGGCGGGCACCACAAAGGTCTCGGGTGCGGCTTCCCTCGGCATCGCATCCTCTCCCTAGTGCCAGCGAGTCGTGCCACGGTCGCGATGGCCGACTGGGACGAGACTGCGAGCGTGGGCATGACGACTTCGTGCATGATCGACGGCGGATGGAGAGCGCAGTGACCTACCGCATACACGACGTTCCGGTGGACGGCGGAGTGCTCCGGGTCGGCGAGTGGTCGCCGGAAGACCCGACGGCGCCCACGGTCATTGCCCTGCACGGGGTCACTGCGTCACACATGGCCTGGGCCATGGTTGCGCGGGCTCTGCCCGAGGTTCGCCTCATCGCCCCCGACCTGCGTGGCCGGGGGAGGAGCGCCGGGCTGCCCGGACCCTTCGGGATGGCGCGGCATGCGGCGGATATCGAGGCCGTGATCGTGGCATTGGAGCTACCGCGTGCGCTTCTCATCGGGCATTCGATGGGCGCTTTCGCTGCGGTGGTCACGGCCCATCTGTACCCGGACCGCTTCAGTCAGGTGCTCCTGGTCGACGGCGGTCTTCCGCTTGCCGTCCCGGCCGGTATCAGCCAGAGCGACCTGCTGCGAGCCACCCTCGGCCCGGCCGCCCAGCGCCTCTCCATGACCTTCGTCGATCGCCCGGCTTACCTGGAGTTCTGGAAGAGCCATCCGGCTTTCGCCGATAGCTGGAGCCAGGCAGTCGCCGACTACGCCAACTACGACCTGACCGGTTCGGAGCCTCTGTTGCGCCCTTCGTGCTCCATCGATGCGATGACGGAGGACTCGATGGAGCTGTATGGCGGGGAGTCAGTGCTGGCCGCGCTGGCTGATCCGAAGCAACCGGTCACACTGCTGACCGCCCCGCGGGGACTCCTGAACCAGACCCCCGGCCTTTACGGCGCGAGCGAGATCGCGCGCTGGAAGACGGAGCTGCCCGTTCTGACGATCCAGGAGGTACCAGACGTGAACCACTACACGATCGTCCTGGGCGCAGCGGGGGCCACTGCGGTTGCGCGCGAGGTTCGGCAGCTCGGAACGCCGTAAGACCGATCCATCCTCACAGAGGGACGAGTCTTCAACCCCCAAGTCCTCCACCAGAGTCACCCGAACAGGTCGTTTGTCCCGACCAAACGGTGGGGGCCGTCGCCAAAGTGAACACGTGAGCCGGTCAGGTCCGTAATCTGCGTAGATCCGCTGACCGAACAAGGGACCCTTCCGTGCAGAAGTCAGGACCCGGTGTACACCGGCTGAAGCGTTCCCCCGGAACCCCGACGAGACACCTCCTTCGGATCCTTGTGGGCGCCATCGCCGTCGCCCCCCTTCTCGTGGTGGCTACAGTCACCAGCGCGTCAGCAGCAAGCGCAGCTGTCATCGGCCCCGATGTGTCAAGTCACAACCATGACAAGGGCGGGACGGTCAACTGGGTCACGGCGCACGGGGCGGGCGGTGCATCATTTGCCTTCGTCAAGGCCACCGAGGGGGGCACCTATCGCAACCCGAACTTTGCTTCAGACTTCGCGTCGATACGCGCCGCGGGCATGATCCGGGGGGCCTACCACTACGCCAGGCCGAGCGGCACGACCAAAGCTGCGCTGATAGCCGACGCGACCGCTGAGGCCAGCTTCTTTGTTCACATCGCCGGCACCCTGAGCGCCAAGGGTGACCTGCCGCCCGTGCTCGACATCGAGACGGCCGGAACCCTGAACCCGGCTCAGCTGTCGCTGTGGACCCACACCTGGCTGGACCGTACACAGAGACTGACCGGGCGCACCCCGATGGTCTACACGTATGCGTACTTCTGGAGGCAGAAGATGGGGAACTCCGCAGGCTTCGCGCGGTACCCCCTCTGGCTGGCCAGCTACTCTTCCACCAAACCAGCCATGGTCGGCGGCTGGAAGAGCTACACCTTCTGGCAGTACACCCCGAAGGCGCGGCTGGCCGGTGCGAATCGCACTTTGGACATGAGCGTATTCAGCGGCTCTGCGACCCAGCTGCGGGCAATGGCCCACTACGCCCCCGCGCCGGCATTGCCCCAGATCACCGCGGTGCTCTCCTCGTCGAACGTGAGGTCGGCCACGGTCACCCATCTCAGTGGTGCCACCTCCCGATCCCTGGCCGGAAGGACGGTATTTCGGCAGGGGTACTACTCGGGGGGCTGGCACACCTGGGCCACCACGAAGGTCTCCGCAGCCGGTACCTACTCGTTCGCGATCAGGGCGACCGTGCCGGTGAACTACTACCGGACCATTGTCCAGCTGACCAATGGCTCCTGGATCGCTTCCCGGACGTTGGCGCTGCACACCTACAAGTAGCCGTTTCGTGTTGCTGACCACGGCCTCGTGTTCATGGCTGGTTCTTCCTGCCTGATAGTGCACCGCCGTGCGGCTGCGACCTAGAGTGGAATGCATGGCGTTGCCTGGTCACCGACCGTCCCTCCTGCTGGAGCTGGACCTCACCGAGCCTCCCTCCGTGCCCAACGCTGACGACCCGATCGCCCGGTTGCGCGCCCGCGGCCGGCACCAGCTCGGGCCTATCCTGCG
>DATCQG010000331.1:0-3113 GCA_036569625.1 Dermatophilaceae bacterium
TGCTCTCCCCCGAGTGGCTTCCGTACGACCAGCGGCTGGCCCCCGGCGACCTTGGCGCCGGCGACGTCCTGCCCTACATCGAGGACGACCAGCGTCTCGAGCCGGGCGCGGAGGCCACCGGCGACGAGGACGTCGACCAGATGGCCCAGTGGGAGCTCGGGCTGGGCCGCAAGCGGGTCCTGTCCGCGGAAGGCCGCGAGAACGCCGCCCAGCGCTGGTATGACGGGGACACCGGACCCACCTCACCGGTTGCCGAACAGGCCCCTGCGCCCTGCTCCTCGTGCGGCTTCTTCGTCCCGATGGCTGGTGCACTTCGCTCTTTTTTCGGCGTTTGCGCCAACGCCTGGTCACCCTCCGACGGTCGCGTCGTGAGCCTTGACCATGGTTGTGGCGCGCACAGTGAGATCGACCTGATCCGCGAGGACCCGAAGCCCGCCGAAGATCCGGTTCTCGACGACTTTGCCTTCGATGTCGTTTGAACGAACTGGCTCTGCGCCTGCCCTGGCCCTTTCCCTGACCCGTGACGAGCTCCCCGATCTGGGCGGAACGACCGCTGTGGTTACCGGTGCCAACTCGGGCATCGGTTTTGAGACCGCTCGCGCGCTTGCCTCGCACGGGGCCGACGTCACCCTGGCGTGTCGCAATCTCCCGGCCGCTGAGCGTGCCGCGCAACAGATCCGCAACAGCCTCAGACGAATTGGCACCCGCGGTCTTGACGCTCGGGGTGTTGACGGTCGGCGTGCTGACGTCCGTGTCGCCGAGCTCGACCTGTCATCCCAGTCCTCGGTGCGACGCTTCGCCGGGGCATGGGAGGGCCCGCTGGACCTGCTGGTCAACAACGCTGGAGTGATGACGCCCCGGACCTGGCAGGGCACTCCGGACGGCTTCGAGCTGCAGTTCGGCACCAACCATCTCGGGCATTTCGCCCTGACCGGTCTGTTGCTGTCGGCATTGCAGCTGGCTGCCTCGCCCCGCGTCGTGACCGTGTCATCCCTGGCCCATCACAGCGGTCGCGCCGACGTGCTCGACGGCAACCCGCCGCAGGGCTATCGCCGAGAGCGGGCGTACGGCAACTCCAAGCTGGCCAACGTCCTCTTCGGTGCCGAGCTCCAACGGCGGGCCTTGGCCCATGGCTCAGCTTTGACCTCGACCATGGCGCACCCGGGGATCTCGGCGACGGGCCTCGCGGTGGACCGTGAGGGTATGGGCTCCAATCCCGTGGTCCGGGTCGTGGCGCCGTGGGTGATGCGGGCCCTCTTCCAGTCCGCGGCCGCTGGCGCCAAGCCCATCCTCCATGCGGCGGCCTGGGCAGCGCCGGGCTCCTATACCGGTCCGAGGTGGCTCCGGGAGAGCCGAGGGCCCATTGGCCCTGCCCGGCTGAGCATCCTGGCCCAGGATCCCACGCTCGCCCTGCGGCTGTGGCAGCTCAGTCAGGACCTGACCGGCGTCGAGTACGACTGGTAACCCAGGCTGCCGCACCCCGAGAGTGGATCATGTGTGAGGGCCAGGGTGGGGCTGAGCCATGGAGGCGTTTCCGCGGCCGCGACGGACGTACACGAGAGCCAGCAAGCCGCCCACGATCGCCGCGACGCAGGCCCACGGCCACCAGTGCCGCTCGGCGTGGTGCAGCGCCGGCACGAGCACGCTGACCACCAGCGCAACGCACCACAGCGCGATACCGATCTGGAGCAGCCTGAGGGTGTCGACCGCCAAAGGTTGGGGCTCTGCTGGGCTCACAGGCACAAGAGTATGGCGCGCGGTCATGGCGAAGGATCGTGGTCGTCAGAGCAACCACGATCCTTCGCCCTGACCGCGCTGCCGGGGCTGAGCGCCGACGCCCTACGCTGTGCGCCATGCCCGCGATTACCAAACCCAAGCAGACCGCCACAGCGCACGGCGCAATCGACTCGTTCTTCCAGATCACCGCGCGTGGGTCGACGCCCGCCCGGGAGATCCGCGGCGGCTTCGCCACGTTCTTCACGATGGCTTACATCGTCGTTCTCAACCCCCTGATCATCGGCACCCAGGCCGACGCGACGGGCGGATTTCTCGGCGGTGGCGGCCACCCCAACCTCGCGATGGTCGCTGCGGCAACGGCGCTGGTGGCCGGCGTGATGACCCTGCTGATGGGCGTCGTGGCCAACTTCCCGCTCGCCCTGGCGACGGGTCTGGGCCTCAACGCCTTCGTGACGTTTGGCATCGCCAAGGCTGCCGGGCATGACCTGGGCCGACGCCATGGGGCTGGTCGTCCTCGAGGGCATCATCATCACCGTCCTGGTGCTCACCGGCTTCCGCAAGGCCGTGCTGCACGCCATCCCCTCGCCGCTGAAGATCGCCATCAGCGTCGGGATCGGCCTGTTCATCACGATCATCGGTCTGGTCGACTCCGGCGTCGTTCGCAAGCCCTCCGGACCGGTGCCGGTAGAGCTCGGTGTCGGAGGGTTCCTCGCTGGCTGGCCGATGCTCGTCTTCGTCATCGGCCTGCTCTCGATCATCGTCATGCTGGTCAAGAAGGTGAAGGGCGCGATCCTCATCGGCATCGTCGGCGCCACCGTGCTGGCCATCATCGTTGAGGCCATCGGCAAGATCGGCGGTCAGTTCGACGGCACCGGCAAGCTGGTCAACCCCACCGGCTGGGGCCTGAATGTCCCGAAGATCCCGTCGCAGATCGTGGACGTCCCGGACTTCGGCCTGCTGGGCCACTTTTCACTTCTGGGATCCTTCGGCAAGATCGGCGCCGTCTCGGCGATCCTGCTGGTCTTCACCCTGCTGCTTGCCGACTTCTTCGACACGATGGGCACGATGGTTGCGATCGGCGCCGAGGCCGGCCTGCTCGACAAGGAAGGCAACCCGCCCAACACCCAGAAGATCCTTGTCGTCGACTCCCTGGCGGCCGTGGCCGGTGGCGCGAGCGGCGTCAGCAGCAACACGGCATACATCGAGTCGGCCGCGGGAGTGGGCGAGGGCGCGCGGACGGGTCTGGCCTCGGTCGTGACGGGCCTGTTGTTCCTCGTCGCCACGTTCCTGGCACCGCTGGTCTCGGTGGTCCCTTACGAGGCTGCGACGCCGGCCCTGGTGGTGGTCGGCTTCCTGATGATGCAGCAGGTCAAGGG
>DATCQG010000332.1:0-7425 GCA_036569625.1 Dermatophilaceae bacterium
ACGGCTGCCGACGGGTGCAACGAAGCGGCCAGGGCCAGCGAGGTCGAATGGTCGGTGAGGACACCAGCCACATCCGTTGCCAGATGCATGACGTTGGACAGGTGAAGGACGAAAGGCGACTCGGGCACGTTGACCGACGAACAGTGCGGTGCAAGGGCCTCCGCGACCGAACGAACGGCGTACTCGTGCTCCTCGAGGTCCTTGGAGGACCGGGCGAGCGAGGCAGCCAGCGCGAGGTCGTGCCCGTCGTCACCGGTGCGCCGGATGGTCCCGGCCAGCACTCGTGAGGTGACCAGGCCCTTCTCGAGCTTCACGAGCATCTCGGGTGTGGCCCCGACGAGACCGTCCACGGCGAACACCCAGGTGTTGTCGTAGCGCTCGACGAGGCGCTGAAGCAGCCAGCGCGGGTCGATCGCCGAGCGGGCGTCCACCGCAAGGTCGCGCGCGAGGACCACCTTGTCCATCTCGCCGGCGTTGATCCGACCAACCACGCGGTCAACGACCGCGGACCACTGTGCTCCTGAGAGGGCGCCGTCGGAGAACCTGACGTCCTGGGGTGCGTCAGGGGGCAAGGCTGCCGCAAGCGTCCGCGAGCCAGGCAGATGATGGTCGACCCCAATGGTCGTCAGCCAACATTGCGAACCCCGTCGTCCCACGATGACTTCGGGCACCACGAGCGCAGCACCGGCGGGAGAGCCTGCGGCGAACGAGAAGGAGCCGAAAGCCACGGGCCCGGTGCCCGGAAGGACCAGGTCGTCGCGAACGACGGCGTGGTCGACCACCGATCGCCACCACGACTGCGCTCTTGCGAAACGTTCCAGGCCGCTGACCCGGAGCTCCAGCGCACGCCCCCATCCGACCAGGCCCTCGCCGCGGCGGACCCATGCGGACATCTGGTCAGGGCCGCTGGTCTCGGGCAGCAGCGACAGGAGGGCACCGGGATCGTCGATCGCGATCGTGCGGGCCACCAGCGTGGGAAAGCGCACGGCGGAGGAGTCGGGTCGAGTCGCATCGGGCTGCGGCAAGGAGGTCACGGGCACCAAGCCTACGACGGCCACGGCGTGTGAGGTCGCACGGACAGGTGTTGTCGCTGTGTGCGCCATGATCGGCAAAGATGGAACCATGATCCGCGCGAGCCTCGACAAACGACCCAGCGATGTGGCGGCCATGTTCGACGATGTCGCCGCCAGGTACGACCTGACCAACGACGTGCTGTCCCTTGGCCAGGACCGCCGGTGGCGCAAGCTCGTGGGCGAGGCGGTGGGCGCCAGGCGCGGTGACACCGTGCTTGATATCGCCGCCGGCACGGGCACCAGCAGCGAGCCGTTCGCCGATGCGGGCGTCAATGTCGTGCCCGCCGACTTCTCCCTGGGGATGCTGCGGGTCGGCAACCGCCGGCGCCCGGACCTCGCCTTCACTGCCGCGGATGCGCTCAGGCTGCCGTTCGCCGATGACTCCTTCGATGCGGTCACGATGTCCTTCGGCCTGCGCAACGTCGTGGGCACCAGTGAGGCGCTCGAGGAGTTTCTTCGCGTCACAAAGCCTGGCGGTTCGCTGGTCATCTGCGAGTTCAGCCACCCCAGCAACAGGGTGCTGCGCACGGTCTACTCCAAGTACCTCATCCGCTCGCTGCCTTCGATCGCTCGCAAGGTCAGCTCGAACCCTGACTCCTACGTCTACCTCGCCGAGTCCATCGCGGCCTGGCCGGACCAGGCGGGCATGGCGGGTCTGATCATCCGGGCGGGATGGCAGGACGCGGAATGGCGCAACCTGTCCGGCGGCATCGTCGCCCTGCACCGGGCGACCAAACCTGCCTCGGCTCCCACCCCTCTGCGCAAGCACAGTAGCGTGAGGTCTGCCTAAGTAGGTGCATATCGCGATCCCGCGTAGGCTTCGCCGCGCTCGTGAACATCTTCACAAGCGCAGCCGTTGTCAGCTCCCCAGAAATCACCATGGTGAGGCCCCCAGTGAGTCAGAGCATCGTCACCAACATCACAGAGAGCGCAACCGGCATCCGAACGAAGACGTCGACTTCCGAGGCAGCGCCATCCATCCATGGGATGGAGACCGCCGATGTCATCGTCGTCGGCGCCGGTCCGGGCGGATCTGCGACAGCGGCGTATCTGGCGATGGCCGGGCTGGACGTCCTGTTGCTGGAGAAGAGCGCTTTTCCGCGCGAGAAGGTCTGCGGCGACGGTTTGACGCCCCGCGCCGTCCGCGAGCTGATCACTCTCGGAATCCCGACCCCCGAGGAGGATGGCTGGATCAAGAATCACGGCCTTCGCATCATCGGCGGCGGCATGCGCCTCGAGCTTCCCTGGCCGGACCTGGCCAGCTTCCCGCCATACGGCCTGGTTCGCCCCCGGAAGGACTTCGACGACATCCTGGCCAAGCACGCGGTCAAGCACGGTGCGCGCCTGCGCGAGTCCACCAACGTGACCGGCCCGATCCTGGATGAGCGCACCGGAGCCATCGTCGGTGTCCGGGCCAAGGCCATGGACGAGTCCGGCCGCGATGCCGGAGCTCCGCCGCTGGAGTTCCGCGCTCCTCTTGTCGTGGCCGCAGACGGCAACTCGAGCCGCCTGAGTCTTTCGATGAAGCGGCCCCAGCGCGACGACCGTCCCATGGGGGTCGCCGTCCGCACCTACTACACGAGCCCGCGCCACGACGACGACTACCTCGAGTCCTGGCTCGAGCTGTGGTCGAAGAACGACGAGGGCGAGAAGATCCTGCTGCCCGGCTACGGCTGGATCTTCGGTGTCGGTGACGGCACCTCCAACGTGGGCCTGGGCATCCTCAACACCTCCGCCGCGTTCGGCAACGTCGACTACAAGGACGTTCTCAAGCGCTGGGTCGACACGTTGCCCGCCGAGTGGACCTTCAACGAAGAGACCATGACCGGCCCGGTCCGCGGTGCCGCGCTGCCGATGGGCTTCAACCGTCAGCCGCTCTACGCCCAGGGGCTGCTCCTGGTCGGCGACGCCGGCGGCATGGTCAACCCGTTCAACGGTGAGGGAATCGCCTATGCCATGGAGTCCGGCCGCCTTGCAGCCGAGGTCATCGCCCAGGCCTTCGCTCGCCAGAGCGATGCAGGACGCGAGAAGGTCCTGCAGTCGTATCCGCGGGTCATGAAGGATGCGCTCGGCGGTTATTTCACGCTCGGCCGCGCCTTCGCGAAGATGATCGGCAACCCGGAGTTCATGCGCCTTGCCGTGAAGTACGGACTGCCACGCACCACGATGATGAAGTATCTGATGAAGATCATGGCAAACCTGGCCGAGCCGCACGGCGGCGATGCCAGCGACCGGCTGATCAATGCCCTGTCCAGAATGGCCCCGGCGTCATGACCATGCGCGCCGCATCTAGGCTTGGGCCGCACGCACGGCAGGTCGGCAACCGAAAGGGGAGCGCTCCGCGATGACGAACCAGTATGTTCCACTGTTGTTCATGGGGGCGCTCGGCGCTTTTGTTGCGGTCCTCTGCGTGCTGGGCAGCCCGTTCGTCGGGCCCAAGCGCTACAACCGCGCCAAAGCCGATGCCTACGAGTGCGGCCTCGAGCCAACCCCCCAGGCCTCGGGCGGTGGCAAGGTGCCCGTCAAGTACTACCTGACCGCGATGATCTTCATCATCTTCGACATCGAGGGCGTTTTTCTCTACCCGTTCGCGGTGGCCTTCAACAAGCTGGGCGTGTTCGCCCTGGTCGAGATGGTGCTGTTCATCATCACGGTGTTCGTCGCCTACGCCTATGTGTGGCGTCGTGGCGGCCTCGAGTGGGACTGAGTAGGGACTGATAAATGGGTATCGAAGACAAGCTTCCCGCCGGCTTCATGCTGACCTCGCTCGAAAACATCGTGGGCTACTGCCGGGTTCACTCGGTCTGGCCGGCGACGTTCGGTCTGGCTTGCTGTGCCATCGAGATGATGGCCGTCGGCTCGCCTGACTATGACATCGCCCGCTTCGGCATGGAGCGCTTCAGCGCCACACCACGCCAGGCGGATCTGATGATCGTGGCGGGTCGCGTCAGCCAGAAGATGGCCCCGATACTTCGGCAGGTCTACGACCAGATGCCCGAGCCCAAGTGGGTGATCTCGATGGGCGTCTGTGCCAGCTCCGGCGGCATGTTCAACAACTACGCCATCGTGCAGGGGGTCGACCACGTCGTCCCGGTCGATGTCTACCTTCCGGGCTGCCCGCCCCGGCCAGAGATGCTGCTCAACGCGATCATCATGTTGCACGAGCAGATCCAGAAGACCCCGTTCGGCGTCAACCGGGTCGCCGCCGCCAAGGCGGCCGAGGCCGCAGCTCTGGCCGCGACGCCCACGCACCAGATGAAGGGTCTGCTGGCATGACGTCGACCGGGAGTGAGGATCGAAGCGCAGCGAGGACCGGAGCGACCGATGAGGCGGCATCAAAGAGCATGACGGACACAGGAGAGAAGGAGAACCTCCCGGCTCCCCTAGGGACGACTCCCGAGCCCGTGGTGATGGGGTCGCGTCAGGGCATGTTCGGTGCCCCCGACGATGGCGACACCAGCGGGTATGGCGGCCTGGTGGCCCCCGTGCTCTTCCCGGCTGCCGCTGTTCGCCCCTACGGCGGCTACTACGACGAGGTCGCCGACCATCTGGAACGCGTGCTCGACGACGACGGCCCGTCATACGCGCAGGCGATCGAGCGGGTCGTGGTCGACCGTGGCGAGATGACCGTCTTCGTGGCCCGAGAGCACCTCGTGACAGTCGCTCGGGCCCTTCGTGACGACCCGTCGCTTCGCTTCGAGATGTGTATGGGCGTCTCCGGGGTTCACTACCCGCAGGAGGCCGGCCGGGAGCTGCATGCTGCCTATAACCTGCTCTCGATCACCAATGGTGGCAGGCGAATTCGTCTCGAGGTCACGTGTCCCGACGACGACCCGCACATCCCCTCGATCGTGGGGGTCTATCCCGCCAATGACTGGCACGAACGCGAGACCTGGGACATGTTCGGCATCGAGTTCGACGGCCACCCGGCGTTGACCCGGATCCTGATGCCGGACGACTGGCCCGGTCATCCGCAGCGCAAGGACTATCCCCTTGGCGGCATCCCTGTGGAGTACAAGGGCGCCACCGTCCCGCCGCCGGACCAGCGCAGGAAGTACACCTGATGACCGAACAGACCACTGACATCCACGCCACCCCGGCGGCTGAGGCCAAGGATGTCGAAAGCGCCCACGTCTACATCGCCGTCGGCGGCGACTGGGACGCCATCGTTGATGAGGCATCCTCGCTCCACGAGGAACGAATCGTTGTCAACATGGGTCCCCAACACCCTTCGACGCACGGCGTTCTGCGCCTCATCCTCGAGCTCGACGGCGAGACCATCACCGAGGCGCGGGCCAGCATCGGCTACCTGCATACCGGTATCGAGAAGAACATGGAGTTCCGCACCTGGACCCAGGGCGTGACGTTCTGCACGCGCATGGACTACGTCGCACCCCTGTTCAACGAGACGGCCTACTGCCTGGCCGTCGAGAAGCTGCTGGGCATTACCGATCAGATCCCCGAGCGAGCCAGTACCATCCGCGTGCTCATGATGGAGCTCAACCGGGTCACCTCCCACCTCGTGGGCCTGGCCAGCGCTGGTTTGGAGATGGGCTCGACCTCGGTCATGGAACTGGGCATGCGCGAGCGGGAGCGCATCATGACGGTCTTTGAGATGATCACCGGGCTACGCATGAACCACGCGTACATCCGTCCCGGCGGCGTATCCCAGGACCTGCCGCCTGGCGCAATCGACAAGATCCGCGACGCCGTCCCGATGCTCCGTCGCGGTATCGGCGAGATCGAGCGACTCTTCAACGAGAACCCACTCGTCAAGGGGCGCATGGTCAACGTCGCCTACCTCGACCTCACCGGGTGCATGTCCCTGGGTGTCACCGGACCCATGCTGCGGGCAACCGGGCTGCCGCACGACCTCCGCAAGTCTGACCCGTACTGCGGTTACGAGACCTACGAGTTCGACGTACCGGTGCGCGACACCTCCGATGCCTACGGCCGGATGCGGGTCCGCATCGACGAGATGTACCAGTCGCTCAAGATCGCCGAGCAGGCCGCCGACCGGCTGCAGAACACTCCCGGCCCGGTCATGGTCGCGGACAAGAAGATCGCATGGCCAGCCCAGCTCGCCATCGGCAGCGACGGAATGGGCAACAGCCTGGACCACATCCGCGAGATCATGGGCACCTCGATGGAGTCCCTGATCCATCACTTCAAGCTGGTGACCGAGGGCTTTCACGTTCCGCCCGGGCAGGTCTACGTCTCCGTGGAGTCGCCCAAGGGTGAGCTCGGCGTTCACCTGGTCTCCGACGGTGGCACCATGCCCTACCGGGCGCACTTCCGTGACCCGTCGTTCAACAACCTCCAGTCAGTGGCTGCCATCATGGAAGGCGGCCAGCTGGGGGATGTCATCGTGGCGGTTGCCTCGATCGACCCCGTGCTGGGAGGCGTGGACCGCTGATGGACACTGACGGCAAACCGAACTATGGCGTGGTGCCCTCAACGGACACCGAGGCCTACCCGGAGGATGTGCTGGCAAACCTGCGGGTCGACGCCGAGAAGATCATCGCCCGCTACCCGCAGAAGCGTTCGGCCTTGCTGCCGCTGCTGCACCTGGTGCAGTCCGTCGACTCCTATGTCTCTCCCCGGGGTATCGAGCTGTGCGCCGACCTGCTGGATCTCACCGGCGCCGAGGTCAGCGGCGTGGCCACCTTCTACTCGCAGTACAAGCGGCACCCCAACGGCAAGTACACCGTCGGGGTCTGCACCAACACGCTGTGCGCGATCATGGGCGGCGACCAGATCTGGGACTCGGTCAGCGACCACCTCGGTATCGGCAACGACGAGACCACGGCTGACGGCTTGGTGACGCTCGAACGGATCGAGTGCAACGCAGCCTGTGACTACGCGCCCGTGGTCATGGCCAACTGGGAGTTCTTCGACAACCAGACGCCCGAGTCCACCAACGCGCTCGTCGACGACCTACGCTCCGGCGCGCCGGTGACCCCGACCCGCGGCCCGTCCAAGGTCTGCAGCTTCAAGGAGGTCTCGCGGGTCCTGGCCGGTTTCGACGACGGCCTGGCGGACGAAGGCGTGGGGGCGGGTCCGGCATCACTGGAGGGCCTCAAGGCCGCGAAAGCCCAGAACGGGGAGGCGAGGAAGTGAGCACGGCCCTGACTCCCATCATGACCGAGTTCTGGGATGACCCCCAGTCCTGGACGATGGCGACCTACGAGAAGCACGACGGCTACCAGGGCCTCAAGAAGTCCCTGACCATGCCGCCGGCCGACCTGGTGCAGATGGCCAAGGACTCCGGTCTGCGTGGTCGCGGTGGGGCGGGTTTCCCGACCGGTATGAAGTGGGGCTTCCTGCCCGCTCCTGACGGTGGCCCCCGCTA
>DATCQG010000333.1:0-2644 GCA_036569625.1 Dermatophilaceae bacterium
GACCTCGACCGGCAAGGTGTCGCCGGCGGCAACCCTTCCCGTCACGATGATCATGCTCGAGGCGGTCCGCGACTGGCGTGATCTCACCGGAGCCCAGGTCGGGGTGAAGGCGGCAGGGGGGATCAGGACCACCAAGGACGCGATGAAGTATCTGGTGATGGTCAACGAGATCGCTGGTGATGACTGGGTCGACCCCCGGTGGTTCCGGTTCGGGGCCTCCGGGCTGCTCAATGACCTTCTCCTGCAACGGCAGAAGCTGGCCACCGGCCACTACTCCGGTGCCGACTACGTGACGATCGACTGAGCTGAGGGAAGAGAAGTATGAGCAAGTTCGAGTACGCACCGGCGCCCGAGTCGCGTGCCGTCGTCACCATCCGACCGTCGTACGGGCTGTTCATCGCCGGCGAGTTCGTCGAGCCGAAGGATGGGTCGACGTTCAAGACGATCAGCCCGTCCTCCGAGGAGGTCCTCGCGGAGGTGACCGAGGCTGGCGAGGCCGACGTCGACGCGGCGGTGCGAGCGGCACGAAAAGCCTTTGAGGGACCGTGGGGTCGTTTGTCCGGGGCCGAGCGCGGCAAGTACCTTTTCCGTATCGCGCGGATCCTGCAGGAGCGCGCGCGGGAGTTCGCGGTGCTCGAGACGCTGGACAACGGCAAGCCGATCAAGGAGTCGCGCGACGTCGACATCCCCCTGGCCGCGGCGCACTTCTTCTACCACGCGGGCTGGGCCGACAAGCTCGATCATGCCGGTCTCGGCGCGAACCCACGCGCCATCGGCGTCGTGGGACAGGTGATTCCGTGGAACTTCCCTATGCTCATGCTGTCGTGGAAGATCGCACCGGCCCTGGCTGCGGGAAACACCGTCGTCCTCAAACCATCCAAGACCACACCGCTGACCGCCCTGCTTTTCGCCGAGGTCTGCCAGCAGGCCGACCTGCCGGCAGGGGTTGTCAACATCCTCACCGGTACCGGCCGGACCGGAGCGCACCTGATCCGCCATCCCGGCGTCGACAAGATCGCCTTCACCGGGTCCACCGAGGTGGGCAAGGATATCGCCCGCGCCATCGCCGGGACACGCAAGCGAGCCACTCTTGAGCTCGGCGGTAAGGCGGCCAACATCGTCTTCGACGATGCCGCCATCGACCAGGCGGTCGAGGGGATCGTCAACGGGATCTTCTTCAACCAGGGACATGTCTGTTGCGCCGGGTCCCGCCTGCTCGTCCAGGAGAACGTCGCCGATGACGTGATCATGCGGCTCAAGCGCCGTCTGCAGACCCTTCGGGTCGGGGACCCGATGGACAAGAACACGGACGTCGGGGCGATCAACTCCGCAGCGCAGCTGGCCCGGATCCGCGAGCTGACAGCAGCCGGAGAGGCCGAAGGCGCCATCCGCTGGAGCGCACCATGTGTCCTGCCGGAGCGCGGATTCTGGTTCGCCCCAACGATTTTCACCGGCGTTTCCCAGGCTCACCGGATCGCGCAGGAGGAGATCTTCGGCCCGGTTCTGTCGGTGCTGACGTTCCGCACTCCACAAGAGGCAGTCGCCAAGGCCAACAACACGCCATACGGGCTCTCGGCCGGAATCTGGACCGAGAAGGGCTCACGCATCCTGTGGATGGCCGACCAGCTGCGCGCGGGCGTGGTCTGGGCGAACACCTTCAACCGCTTCGACCCCACCTCTCCGTTCGGCGGTTACAAGGAGTCCGGATACGGGCGTGAGGGTGGCCGACACGGCCTCGATTCCTACGTCATGACCGGAGCGAACCGATGAGCCCCACAGCAGCTCGACGTGATGGCACTCCTGACCAACGGATCGAGGTGCGCAAGACCTACAAGCTCTATATCGGTGGGGCGTTCCCTCGGAGCGAGTCCGGTCGCACGTACGAGATCCATGCCTCCGCCCCATCGGGGACGTTTCTCGCCAACGCCGCGATGGGTTCGCGCAAGGACGCGCGCGACGCCGTCGTGGCCGCCCGATCTGCCTTCGGGAAGTGGTCCACCGCAACGGCATACAACCGTGGTCAGGTGCTCTATCGCGTGGCCGAGCTGATGGAGGGCAGGCGCGCACAGTTCGCCGCGGAGGTCGCAGCCGCGGAAGGGCTCACGCCCGCCCGCGCGGACAAGGTCGTCACGGCGGCCATCGACCGGTGGGTCTGGTATGCCGGGTGGTCGGACAAGCTTGCACAGGTTCTGGGCGGGATCAACCCGGTCGCCGGACCGTACTTCAACATCTCGGCGCCCGAGCCGACCGGAGTGGTCGCCGCCCTTGCACCGCAGTGCTCTTCGCTTCTCGGGCTGGTCTCCGTACTTGCCCCGATCGTGGTCAGCGGCAACACGACGGTGGTGCTGACCAGTGAGCAGCGGCCTCTTCCCGCGGTGACCCTCTCGGAGGTCCTCGCGACCTCCGACGTCCCTCCAGGGGTCATCAACGTGATCACCGGACGCACCGCCGAGGTCGCACCATGGCTGGCTTCGCACCAGGACGTCAACGCCATCGATCTGGCAGGAGCGGCTGACGCGGACAACCTGGCGTGGGCAGACCTTGAGCGTGCTGCCGCGGACAACCTCAAACGCGTCCTGCGCCCGGCCGGCGACGACGTCGGCGCGGTCGAGCCGGACTGGACGCGCACACCGGACCTGACCCG
>DATCQG010000334.1:0-5750 GCA_036569625.1 Dermatophilaceae bacterium
GGGTTCGAGCAGCTCCTCACCCAGCGTCCGCCCGAACTCGGCCACCTGCCGGTCAAGCCCCCACCCTGCGGTGGCAAAGACCCTGCGCACCAATGAGTAACCGTTGGAGTGCAGCCCCGACGACCCAAGTGCCACCACCGCATCCCCTGCGACCACCCGCGGTGGGCCCAGGATCCCGGCATACTCCACCACGCCTGTCGCTGCGCCTGCGCAGTCGTACTCGTCGGGCCCCATCAGGCCGGGGTGCTCGGCGGTCTCACCGCCGATCAGGGCGGTGCCCGCCTGCGCGCAACCGGCCGCGATACCGCCGACGATGGCCGCTATCCGTTCGGGCAGGACCTTGCCGGTGGCGATGTAGTCGGTCATGAACAGCGGCTCGGCGCCGCAGACGACGATGTCGTCGACCACCATGGCGACCAGGTCGACCCCGATCGTGTCGTGCTTGTCCATGGCCTGGGCGATGGCGACCTTGGTCCCCACACCGTCGGTGCTGGTGGCCAGAACCGGGCGCGTCATGTGGGCCAGAACACTGGCGTCGAACATGCCTGCGAAGCCACCCAGCCCGCCGAGAACCTCAGGTCGCTGGGTGCGCCGGATCGAGGCCTTCATCAGCTCGACGGCACGGTCACCGGCCTCGACGTCCACACCAGCGCCGGCATAGGTGATCGGGGTGCGTTCAGAAGGCATGGCTCAGTCTCCGGGTCGTGACGGTATGGCGGGTAGCCGGGTGCACGGTCCCTAGGTTCACGGCCATCCCAGGTGCACAGTCCCCAGGTTTGGCACGTCAAGGGCGGGTGAGCGCGTCATCGGCCCCACCGGACATGCCTGTGCCGACGCCCTCGGCGTCCTGACGTCCGGGCGTATGGGTCTCCAGGCCAGGCAGCACCTCGAGGAAGTGCTTGCCCAGCAGGCTGGACTCGGGCAGCGCGATCGGGTAGTTGCCGGTGAAGCAAGCCGTGCACAGACGCTCGCGCGATTGGCCCGTCGCCTCGACCATGGAGTCCTCGCTGATGTAGCCCAGGCTGTCGGCCCCGATGCTGGCGCGGATCTCCTCGACCTTGAGGCCGGTGGCGATCAGCTCGGCGCGCGTGGCGAAGTCGATGCCGTAGAAGCAGGGCCAGCGCACCGGCGGGCTGGAGATGCGCACATGGATCTCGGCGGCTCCGGCCTCTCGCAGCATCCGGATCTGGGCACGCTGGGTGTTGCCGCGAACGATCGAGTCGTCGACCACGACCAGCCGCTTTCCGCGGATGACAGGCTCGAGGGCGTTGAGCTTCAGGCGGATGCCGAGCTGACGCAGCGTCTGGCTGGGCTGGATGAAGGTCCGCCCGACATAGGCGTTCTTGACGAACCCCTGCCCGTAGGGGATGCCGCTGGCCTCGGCGTATCCGATCGCGGCCGGAGTGCCGGACTCAGGCACCGGGATGACCAGGTCGGCCTCGACCGGGTGCTCCATGGCCAGACGTCGCCCCATCTCGACCCGGGCTTCGTACACCGACCGGCCCGCGATGGTCGCGTCGGGACGGGCGAGGTAGACGTACTCGAAGACGCAGCCCTTGGGGTCGGCCTCGGCGAAGCGATGGGAACGCAAACCGTCCTCGTCGATGACGATGAGCTCGCCCGGCTCGACCTCGCGGATCAGGCTGGCGCCCACGGTCGCGAGCGCGGCGGCCTCGCTGGCCACGACCCATCCGCGCTCGAGGCGACCCAGGACCAGGGGGCGGATGCCCTGGGGGTCGCGGGCGGCATACAGCGACTGCTCGTCCATGAAGACGAAGCAGAAGGCGCCCTTGAGCCTGGCCAGCACATCGAGGGCCGTGGCCTCCAGGCTGCGATCTGGGTCGCTGGCGAGCAACGCCGTCACCAGAGCGGTGTCCGTGGTGTTGCCCCGGGACAGCTCGCCGCCCAGCTCGCGGGCGAAGGCATCCCCGTGACGCTCGAGCAGCAGGTCGCGAAGCTCCGAGGAGTTGGTCAGGTTGCCGTTGTGGGCCAGCGCGACTGTGCTGTCGTCGGTGCCGCCGAGCGTCGGCTGGGCGTTCTCCCAAGTGCTGCCACCGGTTGTGGAGTAACGGCAGTGGCCGATGGCCAGATGACCCTTGAGCGAGCCGAGGCTGGCCTCGTCGAAGACCTGCGAAACCAGACCCATGTCCTTGTAGACCAGCAGCCGGTGGCCGTCGCTGGCCGCGATGCCGGCCGACTCCTGACCGCGGTGCTGCAGCGCGTAGAGCCCGAAGTAGGTCAGCTTGGCGACCTCCTCGCCGGGGGCCCAGACTCCAAAAACCCCACAGGCGTCCTGCGGAGCTTTCTCGCCGGGAAGAAGGTCGTGGGTCAGTCGCCCATCGCCGCGTGCCACATGGGTCAGTCTCCCACAGGCCCCTGGGTCGGCCGGGTTCAGGACCGCGTGTCGAGCAGGACGGCGATGATGCCCGCGACGAGGGCCCCGAGTCCGGCAAAGATCAGGCCGAGGAAGCCGAGGGTGGCCGATGCGTCGTATCCGACGGCGGCCGGGCCGAAGACGCTGACGAAGAACCCGACGAACAGGCCGATCAGGCCACCGCTGATCAGGAATGTCGCGAAGTTGGGCCTCCTGCGGATCTTGCGGGGTTGCTGGCTCACGACACCACGATATTCCACCCGCCAAACCTAGGGGCGGTGTCGGCGATCAACCGCCAAACCTAGGGACGGTGCACACTCGGACGTGGCAAACCTAGGGACGGTGCGCCGGGTGGACTGCAAAACCCTTGGGACTGTGCACAATTGGGACCAGCACGCTCCCTAGGTTTGTGGGGTCGGGACCAGCACGCTCCCTAGGTTTGCGCGTTCAGCGGAAGTTGGGGATCACGTCGGAGGCAACGGTTTCGAGCATACTTTCGTCACCGGAATACGGGCCATCGGGTCGGGGCCAATGGGTGATGACGTCGGTGAAGCCCAGCTCATCAGCCCGGCCGGCCATCTCCTCGAACGTCCCCACGCTCGACAGTGCGAACTGCGGTGACGAGTCGAGGTTCACGTAACGGTCGAAGGTCGCGGAGTCCCGGCCGGCCTCCGCCAAGGTCTCGTCCAGCCACCTGCACA
Source organism: Dermatophilaceae bacterium (assembly GCA_036569625.1). Taxonomy (GTDB): domain Bacteria; phylum Actinomycetota; class Actinomycetes; order Actinomycetales; family Dermatophilaceae; genus UBA4719. The sequence goes on from DATCQG010000334.1 coordinate 3,076, forward strand.
GAGTGGCCAGAGCGGCCCACCACTCATCCAGCGTCTCGACCTGGGGGCCGGTGGTGACCCAGCCTGCGCCGAACTCGACGGCGATGCGCAGTGAACGAGGACCGTTGGCAGCCACCACGAACGGGATTCGCGGCCGCTGGACCGGGCCGGGCAGCGTGCGGGCGTCCACCGATGAGAAGTACGTGCCGTTGTGGGTGACGTGGTCGGTCGTGAGCAGCCGGTGGAGCAGCGCGGTGAACTCGTGGAGGCGGTCGACGCGCTGCCTGGGCGTCAGCAGTTGGCCGCCGAGGAGCGCGTGGTCGAGATCGCCACCGACGCCGATGCCGCAGATCAACCGGCCTCCCGAGATGTCGTCCAACGCCAGCAGGTCGCGCATGAACGTCACCGGGTGGCGGTAGTTCGGCGACGTGACGAACGTGCCCAACCGGATCGTCGACGTGACCATCGCAGCCGCCGTCAGAGTGGGCGTCGTGCCATACCACGGCGAGTCCGGAAGCCCGCCCCAGACGAGATGGTCGTAGGTCCACGCGTGGTCAAAGCCGAGCTCCTCGGCCCGGCGCCACTTCGGGGCGGCGGCGACCCAGCGGTGCTCGGGCAGGATGGTCAGACCGAATCGCATGGGCACAAGCCTACGGTCGGCGGGCGACGTCAGATCGCAGTCACGTGGGGCGGTTCGGCACGTGGAGGCTGCCGTAGCGCTCCATCCGCTGCCAGCGAAGGCGTGATCCTGCCAGCGCGGTCCACACCGACTGGATGACCACGAGATACATCAGCTGCCGGTAGACGAGCTGCTGAAGCGGAAGGCTCCACAGGGCCGTCGGCCGCTCACCATCGAGCCTGAACGCGTACAGGCCCATCCCGACCTGGAGCATGAGGAAACCCAGCCACAGTGCCGCGATCCGCCATGGATCCAAAAAGATCAGGCCGTATGCCGCGAAGACGTCGATCACCGGGGCGAGCAGCGGAAGGAGAACCTGGAAGAGCAACAGATAGACCAGGCCGCGGCGACCCAGCTTGCCGGACGAGCCTGACTGCACCAGGGCGCCCCGGTGCTTCCACATGGCCTGCAAGGTGCCGTAGCACCAGCGGTAACGCTGCCGCCACAGGGCGCTCAAGGAGGCCGGCGCTTCGGTCCAGGCCTTGGCCCGCTCCTCGTAGACCACGCGCCAGCCGTCACGGCACAACGCCATGGTGAGGTCGGTGTCCTCGGCCAGGGTCAGGTCGCTCACACCGCCAACGCGGTCCAACGCCTCGCGCCGGAAGGCGCCGATCGCACCGGGGACGGTCGGCATGCACTCGGCCAGGTCGAAGAGGCGCCGGTCGAGGTTGAAGCCGACGACGTACTCGATGTGCTGCCAACGACCCAGTAGCCCACCGCGGTTGGCGACCTTGGCATTGCCCGAGACGGCCCCCACAGCAGGGTCAGCGAAGGGCTGCAGCAGGATCCGCACGGCATCGGGCTCGAACACAGTGTCACCGTCGAGCATCACCACCAAGGCGTGGCTGGAGGCGGTCAGGCCCGTGTTGAGTGCCGCGGGCTTACCCGCGTTGTCCTGCCGGATGACGCGCACCCCGGGCAGGCCGAGCGCCTCCACGATGTCAGCGGTCCCGTCACTGGAGCCGTCGTCCACCACGATGACCTCGACCGGGTGGTCGGAGGCCACCACCGAGCGCACGGTCGCCACGATGCCGGCACTCTCGTTGTACGCCGGGATGATGACGCTGGCAGGCTCGGTGACCGGCGGACCCCACGGCTTCGTCCGGAGCCGCTGGTGCCGTCGGGCGGCCACGACCACGACAATGGCCCGGGCCACGCTCAGCCCTCCGCTCGCATACAGCAGCCACGTGATCGCCGTCATCAGCCACTCGATGAAGCGCAGGGCAACGATCAGAGCCAGTCCAAGGCCAGCAGAGGTGGCCGACGCGGGACGCATCGGGCTCGCCATACCAACGGCGTCGCCGACCGTCGCGAAGGTGTAGCCCTGGCTTGCCAGCCGGGGGAGAAGCCGTTCGAGAGCCGCCACCGTCTGGGTGCGGTCACCGCCAGCGTCGTGCATGACCACGACCTGTCCGCGAGCGCCCTTGGGTGTGGCGTTGGCGACGATGTGGTCGATGCCCGGCCGGCGCCAGTCCTCACTGTCGACGGTGGTGAGCACCGTGAGGTAGCCCTGGCCAGCGGCACCGCGGACTGCGGCCCACTCAGCGTTGTCGAGGGAGTCGTTGGCGGAGGAGTAAGGCGGACGCAGCAGCGAGGTGGTCCGTCCGGTGGCGCCGGCGATCACGAGCTGGGTCTCGTTCAGCTCCAGCGACTGACGCCATGGCGACACACGACCCAGGTCTGTGTGGGTGAAAGTGTGAACTCCTACCTGGTGACCGTCCGCAACGATCTGCCGCAGGATCTCCGGGTCGGCGGCGACATGGGTGCCTACGACGAAGAAGGTCGCGTGCACGTGGTTGCGGCGAAGCACCTCGAGGATCTTGGGGGTCCAGACCGGGTCAGGTCCGTCGTCGAAGGTCAGCGCGATGATGCGTGTCCTGACCTGGGCGGTGCGGGGCCGCCCGGCGGCACTGATGACGGGGCCGCCGCCACTCACGGCCGACGGCACTTGCCCCGAAGGCCCCGGCGGTCGCCCGACCCCGTCGTCAGCGGTGCTGTAGAGGTGGTGGGTGTAGCC
>DATCQG010000335.1:0-12777 GCA_036569625.1 Dermatophilaceae bacterium
CCGGGCGGAACTCGGTAAGGCATGACACGATCATCCCGTGATCGTGTTCCTGTTGCTCATCGTGGTCCTGCTGATCGGCCTGACGGCAGCTGCCGTCATGGGCAAGATCGGGGGGTTCATGTCCGAACCAACGTCCAGCCACGCCTTCGCGGGGGTCCCGACGGGGTCGCTGACTGCCGATGACGTCGGAGCGCTGCATTTCGACCAGGCGCTACGCGGGTATCGCATGGACCAGGTCGATGAGGTCATCGATGCCCTGGCAGCCCGTCTTCGTGTGCTTGAGGCGGAGGAAGCGTCGCGAGGTGCGCAGGGGCAGCCTTGAGCGCCGGAGGGCTGATCACCGATGAGACCGGTGTCACTCGTTGTTCGTGGGCAACCAGTGCGGCCGAGTACATGGCCTACCACGACAGCGAATGGGGAGTCCCGGTTCATGGCGACAGTCAGCTCTTCGAGCGCCTGACCCTCGAGGCCTTCCAGTCGGGGTTGTCCTGGCTCACGATCCTGCGCAAGCGCGAGAGCTTCAGGGTGGCCTTCGCCGGGTTCGACGCCGACGCCGTCGCAGTTTTCGACGATGCCGACCATGAACGGCTGATGAGCGACAGCTCCATCATCCGCAACCGGCTCAAGATCACGGCTGCCGTCACCAACGCCCAGGCCGTGGTCCGGCTGCGGGACAAAGGTGGTCTCGATCAGCTGTTGTGGTCCTTCGCGCCGGTCGGGCATCACCAACCCCGTACCCCAGGTGATGTCCCCTCAACCTCTGTGGACTCCATCGCCCTGGCAAAAGCGTTGAAACACAACGGTTTTGTGTTCGTTGGACCCACGACCATGTATGCCACGATGCAGGCCTGTGGGCTCGTGGATGATCATCTGGCCGGCTGCTTCAGAGGCCGCGGATGACGCGTTTGGCCGGGTCCTGAGAGACACTCGTGGGATGGCCCAGAGCGAGGCGGTGATCACGAGGGCGTCCGATGCGGACGACGGCGCCACCTCCTGGACGCCACAACGCTCGTCCTGGGAGCGCGCCATGCCTTGGGTGATGGCGCTGGTTTTCGCCTGCCTTTATGCGACGATCTCGGTGGCCCGCTTCGAGCGGATGGCGGTACGGTCCTACGACCTGGGGATCTTCGAGCAGGCCATCCGTCACTACGCCCACTTCCAGGCTCCGATCGTCGACCTCGAGGGTGCCGGGGCCAACTTCCTGGGCGACCACTGGAACCCCGCCATCGCGGTGTACGCGCCGTTCTACCGGCTGTTCCCAACTCCGGTGACTTTGCTGGTGGGACAGGCTGTGGCTATTGCGCTGGGTGTTGTCCCCCTGACCCGTGCGGGCATACGACATCTGGGTCGCTGGTCCGGGGTCGCTGTAGGTCTGGCGTTCGGCATGTCCTACGGTGTCCAGGCTGCCGTGGACTTCGACATCCATGAGGTGTCGCTGGCGTTGCCTCTGCTGGCCTTCGCGCTCGAGGCGTTCCTCGCCCGTCGCTGGAGACTCGTGGTCGTCTGGTCAGCCCCTCTCGTCCTGGTCAAGGAGGACCTGGGTCTGACTGTTGCGGCCCTTGGGCTGGTCCTCGTGCTGGTCGGAGCACGGCGATGGGGTGTCGGCCTTGGAGCATTCGGACTCGCTTCCTTCGCGTTAACGATGAAGGTCCTGATCCCGCATTTCAGTCCGAAGGGCAGTACGACCCGCTTTTCCGATCTGACGTCGCAGTCGGGAGCAGGCGACTCCCTGCTGCATCGCGTTTTCGCGCTGCCTGTGGATGTGGCGACCTCCCAGCCGCGCGCAACCACGGTGCTTTTGTTGTTGGCGGTGACAGCTTTCATGGCCCCTCAGTCGCCCTTGCTGATCATGGTGCTGCCGACACTGGGCTGGCGCTTTCTCTCGACCAACGAGAACTTCTGGGGACAGTCGTTCCACTACGACCTGGTGCTGATGCCGATCGTCTTCGCGGCCTTGGTCGACGGTGCGGTGCGAGCCCGGCGCGACGGCTGGCGTCCCCTGCGCGTGTACGCCCGCGGGGCCCCGACGCTCGCTCTGCTGGTTGGGCTGTTTCTGTGCACGCGCTATCCGTTCAAGGATCTGGTCGATCCCGCGACCTACCAACCCAGCCCTCGTGCCCAAGCCGCGGAGCGGGTTCTGTCGCAGATTCCCGACGGTGCGACGGTCGAGACCGACCTCGGTCTGATTGCCCAGCTCACGCACCGAACTCGGGTGTTCTTCGCCGGTATGGCCTCACCCGTCGTGCCGCAGTTCGTCCTGATCACTGACCCGGGCCAGGCTCAGGCGCAGAGTGATCCGGTGAAGTATGCCGAGTCCTTGCACCCCGGCACGACATACGTGCTCGTTTCCTCGGACGGCGGCTACACGCTGGCGCGCCGCGTTCCTTGAGCGGGCTCCCCAGGCGGCGTCGGGGTCTTTTCGGCTCAGCGACCCCGGAAGGTTGGCTTCTCCTTGGCGATGAACGCCTCCACCGCAGAGGCGTGGTCCTGGCTTCCCCCGGTGAGAGCCATCTCGTCGGCTTCCCGGGCCAGGGACTCGCTCAGCGGATGACCGGCCGAGAAGGCCACAGAGCGGCGGATGGATCCGTAGGCCAGCGTCGGGCCCGCGGCCAGGGCCCTTGCAAGCTCAGCGACCACGGTTGGGAGCTCCTCGGCGCTCACCACCCGGTTGACCATGCCGAGCCCGAGTGCCTCGACCGCCGGGACGGTGCGCGGGAACATCAACAGCTCCTTTGCCCTGGCAGTACCGATCAGCCGCGGCAGGGTCCAGCTCGCACCGGAGTCACAGGACAGGGCGATGCCGGCGAATGCGAGGTTGAAGCTGCCCGTGTCGACGATGATGCGCAGGTCGGCGGCGAACGCGAAGGATGCGCCTGCGCCCGCAGCGACGCCGTTGATCGCCGCAATGACGGGTTTGTTCATGGTGGAGAGCAGCTCGACGATGGGGTTGTAGTGCTCCGGAACGGTGGACCACAGCGACTCGTCATGGCTGGTGAGCAGGGCGATGTGCTCCTTCAGGTCCTGGCCCACGCAGAATGCCCGCCCGGTCCCCGTCAGCACGACGCAGCGGACGTCGGGGTCCTCTGCCACCTGCCGAAGCGTCGCCAGAAGCAGGTCCTTCGTTGCAATGTCCAGCGAGTTCATCGCTTCGGGACGATTCAAGGTGACGGTCGCAACACCGCCGGCGAGGTCCAGCAGAACGGCTCTGGGGGGTGCCGTCGAGCCGTCAGCCCTGGGGGCGCTCTGGTGCTCTGCCACGTGGGTCAGCTCCTTGTCCTGAGGTCAGTGCCAAGCCTGATGCCTACGAGGCGCTCCGGCCAGCTGCAGCCACACTGCACATTCTGTCTGATCCTGATTTCGTGCTGGGGGACGTTGGCGCGATAATGGTGGGCAAGAGGGTGCGCACGACAAGTCTCCACGCAGAACAACGGAAGAGGGATTACCCATGGCGGCGATGAAGCCGAGGACCGGAGACGGGCCGCTCGAGGTCACCAAGGAAGGCCGTGGCATCGTTCTGCGGATGCCGATCGAGGGCGGTGGACGCTTGGTCGTCGAGATGACGCCTGATGAGGCCGCCGCACTGGGCGACGCCATCAAGGGCTGCCCCGGCGTCAGCTAGATCCTTATCCAGACACAGGCGTCACGAAGCCTGATGAGCCCTGACCGGATGCCGGCCGGGGCTCACTGTTGTCCCAGACCAACCCTCTTCGGAGTGCGATACAGGCAGTAGGCGGCCAGCCCGGCACAGATCAAGCCGTTGAGGGCGCCGATGATGACGTCACTGAGGTGGTGCATGCCGCGGTACAGGCGGGCGTATGCGACCAGGATGGGGATCACCGAGCACACCGCGATCACGGTTCGGCGCAGCCACGACCGCTCGATCGTCGTGGCCATGATGGCAAACGAGGCGTAAAGCGCCACGCTCGCGCCGACGTGACCGCTCGGGTAGCTGGAGGTCGGTGGCGCTGGGTCCAGGTGTGGGACGTCCGGACGTGGGCGACCGGTGACCAGGGTCGCGGCGACAAAGACGGCCGCCTGCAGGCTGATCGCGATGGCGGGGATGACGGCGAACCACCACCGTCTTGTGCGCCAGAAAACCAGCGCGACGGCGGCCAGGGCGACGCCGATGATGATCTCGGTGTTGCCGATGTGGGACCAGATCGCGGTGACCGAGTCCCAGGTCTGGGTCCGGGTGTCCTGCAGTGACCGGTTTCAGCGCAGACGACCTTCTCAGCCGTGCGGACATTGCGATGTACGCGGTCAAACGAAGTGGACGCAACGACTTTCGCCAGTACACGTCCGACCTTCGGCTGGCCGAGGGGGACGACATGACGCTCCGTCAGGCTCTGGCCGACGCCCTTGCGGCAGGGCAGGTTCGTGCGGTGTTCCAGCCGATCTATGACCTCCACAACGGTGGCCTGGTTGGCTACGAGGCGTTGGCCCGGTGGCGGCACCAGGGAGCAGATGTGCCACCGGAGGTCTTCGTGGCGGTTGCCGAACGAACCGGCCTGATCGCCGCTCTGACGTCGTTGATGCTCGATCATGCCTGTGCGCAGATGGCGCGTTGGTCCGCCGAGCTGGGGCACTCGGCGTTGGTGATCGGCGTCAACATCAGCGCGCAGGAGCTCGGGGACCCCTCCCTGCCCCAGCGGGTGATTGCTGCGCTCGAACGCCACGGTCTGGTCGGCGACCAGCTGGTGCTCGAGATCACCGAGTCAGCCCTCGTAGCCGACCCGCTCACCGCCCGCGCGATCTTGAGAAGCATGCATCAGCTCGGGGTGACCTTCTCGTTGGACGACTTCGGAAGCGGGTTCAACGGGTTCTCGCAGCTGATCAGGGCTCCGTTGCGCTCCGTCAAGCTGGACCAGACGTTCATCGCGGACATTGATACGGATCCAGCCAGCCGCCGCCTGCTCGAGGGCGTCATGTTGCTGATGCGTCACCTCGGCCTGCGCGTCGTCGGCGAGGGGGTGGAACGGCCCGAGCAGCTGGAGGTATTGCGCGCGGTCGGGTGCGATGCAGCTCAGGGCTACCTGCTGGGTCGTCCCGCCCACGCGACCGACATCGACATCCTTGGCCGAATCCTGGTGCCACGTGACGATCTGACGGCAGGGTCCGTGCCGCGATAACCGGGTCCTGCGACCCGCTTTCTTTCGCCTTCTGTGCCAGAAGGGTCGGTGCTAGCGAAGGGAGAATGCTATGGCGGGAGACGTCACCAGGGCGGCAGGCAACGTAGGGAGTCAGCCCCTCGTACAGACCGGGGCCAGGGTTGGGTACGCCGTCAACGGCCTTCTCCACCTGCTAATCGGCTGGATAGCCCTGCAGGTCGCATGGTCTGGCAGCGGCACGTCAGCGGACCAGTCCGGGGCGTTGCAGACCCTTGCCGGGAACTCGTTGGGGCGGTTGACGCTCTGGGTCGCTGTTCTGGGATTCCTCGCACTCGGACTGTGGCAGCTCGCCAACGGCCTTGCCACCCGGTCTGCGGCGGGCTCGTCGCAGTGGGCTGTTCGTGGAAAGAGCATCTCCAAGGCGATCGTCTACCTTGCCCTTGCATGGACCTGCTTCAGCTTCGCCAAAGGAAAACCCAGCAACAGCAAGGCCCAGAGCGCCGACTTCACCGCAACCCTGCTCCAGCAGACGGGGGGCCGGCTTCTGGTGGCGGTCGTTGGGCTGGTCGTCATCGGTGTGGGCGGCTACCACGTTGTCAAGGGCTGGACCAGGAAGTTCCTCCAGGACCTCACCGAGCATCCCGGCGGTCTTGCTACCCGGGCCGGGACGGTCGGTTACGTCGCCAAGGGCGTCGCTCTGGCCGTCGTCGGGGGCTTGTTCGTGGCTGCTGCGGCCCAGAACTCGGCGAGCAAGGCCACCGGGCTCGACGGGGCCCTGCGATCCCTGCGTGGTCAGCCGCTGGGAAGCTGGCTCCTGACCGCGGTTGCCCTCGGCATTGCGGCATACGGCGTCTACAGCTTTGCGCGGGCGAAGTACGCACGGGTGTAGAACCGCTGTTCTCAGAACGCGCGGCGCATCCTGAGGTTGAGGGGCCGGCCGTCGGGGTCGTAGACAAGTCGGTAGAGCGTCGTGGCCCAGACCTGGGTGAACCGTGACAGCGTCGTCTCGTTCACGGGTCGGAGCCGGCCCGGTGGACGGGCGCCGGGGCATCCGCCGTCATACCAGCTTTGGAGCAGCGCGGCGGAGTCGGCGAAGGTCTTGAACGTCTCGCCAGGGTCGTGCAGGGCGTCCATCGGGCCGAGACGGTCCAGGTGCTCGTGGGCGAGGTCGAGCCGCAGCTCTCGTGCGTACCCGGGGTCGCAGACGGCGGCCGTGACTTCAGAGTCGTGGGTCCACGACCTGCGGTTGAAGTTGTCGGAGCCGACCGAAGCCCACTCGTCGTCGATGATGCAGACCTTCGCGTGCACGTACACCGGTCTGCCGGCTGGGTTCTCCAGCCCGTAGAACGCCACCCTTCCGGGTGCCGCCTTTCGCAGCGCTGCCATCGCCCGGCCGCGCGCGAGCAGATTCGGGGGCCTGGAGATGCGACCATCCTGGTCGGGAAAGTGTGGGAGCACAGCGATCAGGAGCAGTTCCGGGTTGCGTTGCAGGGCCGTGGCGAACAGTGATGCGATCTGTGGCGACCACAGATACTGGTCCTCGATGTAGATCAGCTGGCGTGCCCGGCTGACGGCTTTGGTGTAGCCGCGCGCCACGCTACGTTCCCCCTGAGGGGCAAATGGGTAACCACCGGCGCGGCGCGGATACGTGCGCAGCAGCTGAACCGGGAGAAGTCCCGCTGCCGCGGGATCGGGGTGTTGTGGGGGCAGAGGCGTCCTTCGGAGGTTGTCGTGCCGGGCCCTGTCTCCGAGCCAGCGCAGCGGGCTGCGGCTGAGGTGCTGGGGGTCCTCCCAGCGTTCACGGAATACCGTCTCAACGTCCCCGACTGCCGGTCCTGTGAGGGCGAGCTGAACGTCGTGCCAGGGGGGTTGCGGCCCGTAAACCGCCGCCATCGGCTGACGCTGCGAGTCGCCGCCGTGAGAGCTGTCGTCGCGCCGGCTGTGGCACAGGTCGATGCCACCGAGGTAGGCGACGTCCAGCTCGGGCCGGTCGTGGTGGCGCAGGACGACGAACTTCTGGTGGTGCGACCCCCCGGTTCGCACTCGCATGTCGAGCAGGCACTGCCCGCCCGCGTCATTGATCTCATCGCCCAGGTGGCGGTTCTCCGCGGCGGAGAACGCCAGGCGGTCCCAGTGGGAGCGCCACACGAGGCCGCGAACGTCGACGCCGCGTCGGGCCGCGTCAGCGAACACCGTCCCGATGTCCGAGCCCGGGCTGCCGGTGAGACGCTCATCCGGGTCACCTCGCCAGTCGACGAACATCAAGAGGTCGCCGTCGCGCATCTGCGACACCCGTTGATGGAGCTCAGCGAAGTAGGTTGCCCCGTGGATGAGCGGGCGCACCCCGTTGCCCTCGGTCCACGACGCCCCCTCGCGGTGACGGGCGTCCAGCCGGGTCGAGGGGTTACCGCGTTCGCGGGGTGTCAGGAACCAGTGGGAAGTCGGCACACTCGACCGTAGCGGGGTTCGCGTGCTTCTCGGTCGCTCTCAGAGATCATCCGCCGTGGCGGTCCCTCAGTAGTAATGCTTGCGACCCCCTATGGCGCGCCCCATGGAACCGAGGACCCACAGGATTGCACCAATGACCAGCAGGATGACGCCGATGGTCTTCAGAATGGCGATCTTCGCCACGATTCCGATGACCAGAAGCACGATTCCGAAGATGATCATCCGAGTTTCCTTCCGTCGGTGTGCCCGCTGACCCCATTCTCGTGCCCAGAAGGTGCCGCTGTCATCAACCGCCAGCCGGCCGGCTAGCGCTTGACCGCGGCCAGGACGCCGTCGCCGACCGGCAGCAGCGTCGACAGCAGCAGCTCGTTGTCGCGCAGCTCCTTGCCCAGATCCCGCAACGTGGTCGTGGTCTCGTCGCGGGTGGCTGGGTCGGCGACCAGGTCGTGCCAGAGCATGTTGTCCAGGGCAAGGACGCCGCCGGGACGCAGCAGGCGAAGGGCCTGCTCGACATACAGCGGATACTCGCTCTTGTCACCGTCGATCACAACCATGTCGTATGCCGCGTCGGTCAGGCGGGGGAGCACCTCCAGTGCCGGGCCCGTGATCACCCGGGTGCGCTGTGGAGCGATACCGGCAGCCGTGTAGGCCGCCTTGGCAGCCCGTTGGTGCTCGGCCTCGATGTCGATGGTCGTCAGGATGCCATCAGACGGCATACCGGAGAGCAGCCACAGACCCGAGACGCCGGCGCCGGTGCCGACCTCGACGACCGCCTTGGCGTTCACGGCAGCAGCCAACAGACGCAGGACAGCGCCGACGGATGCCATGACGGGTGTGCAGCCCAGCTCTGCGCCACGCAGCCGAGCCGCCTCCATGACCTCGTCCTCCGCGATGAACTCCTCGGAGTAGGCCCAGGTCGCCGGTTTCTGTGCGCTCATGAGCGTTACCCTACTGTCCCGCCGGGCGCAGCCGACTCATGGTTCAGGGGCTTGGCGCCATTCGTAGGGCGATCTACCGGGATACCCAGTAAACTCTCAGGTTCGTCCGGAACCATCGTGGGTATCAACAAGTCCAGCCGGTTCACCGACCCGATTGATCGTCGGCTCCGAAAGCCTCCGGAGACGACTTTGCACCAGCCAAAGGAAGATGACGTGACCACGACCACCAGTGACCGCGCCGAGATGCCGCAGGAGATTGAGCCCACAGCCGCCAACGGGCAGGCGTGGGTCCCGCCGACCTGGGAGGAGATCGTCACCCAGCACTCGGCCCGGGTCTACCGCCTGGCCTACCGCCTCACCGGCAACATGTATGACGCGGAGGACCTGACGCACGACGTGTTCATCCGTGTCTTCCGATCGCTGAACTCCTACCAGCCCGGGACCTTCGAGGGCTGGCTGCACCGCATCACGACTAACGTCTTCCTGGACAAGATGCGCCGCAAACAGCGAATCCGTTTCGACGCGCTCTCGGACGAGTCCGCTGCCAGACTGCCCAGTCGTGAGATCGGCCCTGAGCAGCATTACACCGATACCCATTTCGACGACGACGTCCAGCGTGCTCTTGACGCCCTGACCCCGGACTTTCGTGCGGCCGTCGTGCTCTGCGACATCGAAGGCCTGTCGTACGAGGAGATCGCCACGACCCTGGGAATCAAGCTCGGCACGGTTCGTTCGCGCATCCACCGAGGCCGCTCACAGCTGCGTGAGGCCCTCGCGCATCGCGCCCCCGATCCGTCCAGAACGGTCTCGCCGACGCGGGCCCGTCGGGGCTTCGCGTTGGGGCGGGTTGTTCCGGGGACCCGATGAGCTTCGGCCTGCGCCCCCCCTGGGCTGTGGACTCACGCCACGTCGGCTCGATGCTCAGCGCGTATGCCGATCGCAGCCTTCCAGCCGCGACGCTGCTGGCCTGCGACCGGCACGTTGCGATCTGTCCGGGTTGCCGGGGCGCGGTGGACGCCGAGCGTCGGCTGCTGAGCTCCCTGCGGACCGCCACTACTCCTGACCTGCCCAGTCGGCTGGAGTCGGTGCTGCTGGGCCTCGCGGTCCAGGCGGCGCCTGCAGTCTCGGCGCGGGCACCTTCCCGGCTCGTTGTCGTGGGTCGTTCTGCGCCGGCCATGCACCGGTCCCCTGTGCGGGCGGCGATGCTTGCCAGCCTGGCGGCGGGCGCCTCGGCCGCAGCTGCGTGGAGCGTGGGTGTCGGCGGCGTGGGCCCGTCGGCCGCACACCAAGCATTTCTCCGGGCGTCCGCCCCAGCCGCGACCGCTCCCGCGTCCAGCGTCGAGGGGGTGAGCGGTCAGCCGGTCTCCCTCCTGAGCACCCAAGGGACCACCTCCGGTATCGCGGGGTCCATCGGACTCACCATGTCCTTCGTCGCCACCGCTGCCGTCCCTGTTGCCGGCCCCTGGCCCGGTGTGCCACGGGGAACCGCGTTGGGGACAATCGAGCCATGAACGAGGAGCAAGGACCTCCTGAGGGTCAGAACGACCCGGCGACCGAGCGGTTTGCAGCGACCGAGCCGTTCCTGGCGCCGCTTGACCCCGGGCCCCCGACGCCCCCCGACGTCGGCGGCTACCCTCCGCCGTCCGGGAGCCCCTTCGTGCACCAGCCTCCGTGGCCTGATGAACCGTCACCTGATATGGACGCCGGGGTGCAGCCGACCATGCCGTGGCTACCCGCCCCGCACGCGTCCGTGGCCTCGCCGGTGACCGACGGTCCTGCTCGGAGCGGTGGTGCCGGAGGGTTGGGCGCCGGGGTCATGACGGCGATCGTGGCCGGCGCGCTGGCGCTGGCCATGGTGGCCGCCGTCTTCGGAGGCATCGCCGGTGGGCTGTTGGTCAGCCGTCGTGATGGCGTTCCTTCGCCGTTGCCCGTCCCGGCGGCAGGTTCGACCTCCCGCCCGGCAGGGTCGATCGCCGACATCGCCGCCAGGAGCCTGCCCAGTGTGGTGACGATCAAGGTGGAGGGAGCTGATGCGGCCGGCACCGGCTCGGGATTCGTGCTGCGCCAGGACGGCTACATCCTCACCAACAACCACGTGGTGGAGGCTGCGGGGGCGTCGGGCAAGATTACGGTGATCTTCTCCGACGGCAAGAGCAACGCGGCCAAGGTCATCGGCCGCGATGCGTCCTACGATCTGGCCGTGGTCCGGGTGGATCGCAGTGGCCTGCCCGTGCTTCCCCTGGGGGCCAGCTCGGCGGTCGTCGTGGGCGACCCGGTCATCGCGGTCGGCGCCCCTCTTGGTCTGGACAGTACGGTCACCAGCGGCATCGTGAGCGCGCTCAACCGACCCGTGACCCCGGGTGGTGCCGCCGACTCGACGACGTCGTTCATCAACGCCATCCAGACCGATGCGGCCATCAACCCCGGCAACTCCGGTGGCCCCTTGCTCGACATGGCAGGGCGCGTCATCGGCGTAAACTCAGCGATCGCCCGGATTCCGGGTTCGGAGAGCCAGGTGGGCGGGCAGTCCGGCAGCATCGGTGTCGGCTTCGCGATCCCCAGTGATCAGGCGCGCAAGACCGCTGACCAGCTGATGGCCACGGGCAAGGCCACGCATCCGGTGATCGGTGTCCTGATTGACACCTCCTACAAGGGTGAGGGGGTCAAGATCGCCACTGCTCCCAGAAACGGAAGCCCACCGATCACCAAGGGCGGGCCTGCCGACAAAGCCGGTTTGCGCCCTGGCGACGTGATCATCACGTTCGACGGCCGGCCGATCACGGGTCCTGACGAGTTCGTGGTTGCGATCCGGGCGAGGTCCGTCGGTGATCAGGTGGTCATGACCGTGCGGCGCGGAACCAGCGAACGTACTGTCAAGATGACACTGCAAGCGGCCAGCTGACTGCCTCCAGGAAAAGACGAGGTCCACACGTGCTCGACATCAACGGCTGGGAGTTCGTGGTTCTCGTCGTCGTCGCACTGTTGGTGATCGGCCCTGAGCGGATGCCGGAGTACTCCGCCAAGCTCGCGAGGATGGTGCGGCAGCTCAAGGGTCTGGCAGACGCGGCGACGACGCAGCTGCGCGAACAGATGGGGCCGGAGTTCGACAACGTCGACTGGAAGCAGTACGACTTTCGTCAGTACGACCCTCGCCGGATCGTCCGTGAGGCGCTCATGGACGACGGGTCCGATGAAGCCAAGCCCACTGAGGACAAGGCGCAGTCATCGCCAAAGCGCCGTGACCCGGACGAGCCCACGCCGTATGACGAGGACGCCACCTAGGGTCAGCAGCGTGGCGTGGGCGGGGTAGTGGGTTTGGTCGCGTGCGTCTGCACGACTCCCGCCGGGGCACGCAGGGCTGAGAACCGGTTTCCCAGCACGAGGTCGACCGAGTCGTCGGTTCGCTTGTCGAGCACGACCTTGGCACCAGGGAGTCGCTTCGCCACGAGATTGGCGTCGGCAGTGCCGAGCTGCCCGTGGCGCACCTCACCGACGCCGACGATCCGCTTGCCCAGAGGGTCGTTGGCGATCTCTCCGATGTTGAAACCCTGTGTTCGCAACGACTTTGCGACAGACCTGGCCAAACCGTTGCGGTCAGTCGCGTTGTAGACATTGATGGTCACTGTGCTCGGCGTCAGGGCGTCGGCCGCGTCGGCCGCGTCCGCCGCCTGACAGGGCGGGCTGGCCAGGGAGCTGGGGCGCGCGGCCGCGACCCATCCCTGGAAGTAGGCCACGGCATACGTGAAGGTCCCGACCATCACGAGGCCGACGAGGGACAAGGTGATGGTCGCGCGCCGCCGCTTACGGCGGCGATAGCTGGAGACCACGGTCCTCTGCGAGTGGTCCATGGCTCGCCTCCCCCGGTCGATCAGTCCTACCTAACGATGATGACAGGGCCGCTAGTCGAGCACCAGTACTCGGGCATGCAGGGCTGGCCGCTGTTGAAGCGCAGCGCGCAGAGCCCGGTGCAGGCCGTCCTCGAGGTAGAGCCTGCCCTGCCACTGCACCACGTGCGCGAACAGGTCGCCATAGAAGGTCGAGTCCTCGGACACCAGCGCCGCCAGGTCGAGGACTCGCTTGGTGGTGATCAGCTCATCGAGCCGGACCATGCGTGGGGGGACGTCAGCCCAGTCGCGAGCGGTCTCCAGCCCGTGTTCGGGATAGGGGCGCCCGTTGCCCACGGCCTTGAAGATCATGGCGACAGTTTAGGCGGACGTCTTGTGCGGACGCTGAGGTTGTCCGCCGACTCCGGCGGTCATTGGCGGAGGATAGGGGATTTGAAC
>DATCQG010000336.1:0-3095 GCA_036569625.1 Dermatophilaceae bacterium
TGCGTGGGCTCAGTCGCGACCGATCCGTGGTGTCACTGACCGATGTCTCTGGCTCGGTGACAACGGGCACGATCGACGCGGTGGGTGCCGACGCACTGGATCTCAGCGAGCACCCGGCCGATGTGGCGCGCCGGGCCGCGAATGTCCTTGCCCGCCGGGTGATCCCGTTCTCCGCGATCGTCGTCGTCCGTAACGGTTGAGTGCGGCCAGCCTGGGGGTAGTCCGGGCGCGACGAGCGGGGACGAGCGGGTCTTGAACCCGAGCATGGAAGATGTCGCGGCGACGACCCCGGTCAGCGACCTTGGCGCAGCCGGACGTGCACCGGCATCTGCGGGGACGACCTTCTCGGCGGCCTCGACGACGTCGGTCGCCGCCGGCAGGTCCGCGAGTACGTCGTCGGGATTGATCGCTCCCTCGGAAGCCATGTAGTCGCCCCGGCCGCGCTGTCGACGCAGTCGACGCAGTCGACGATAAGGCCGCAGCACAGCTCCCAACGGTGGGACGAGCTGGGCTTCCGTGGCCTGGATGACCGCCTCGTGACCACCGGCCCTGGTAGGCCTCAGACCCTGCTGACGCAAGACTGCGGTCAGCGCTTTGCGCGCGGCGTACAGCTCATCTGGCCCTGCCCCGTTCGCCCCGCGTCAGAACTAGCGTCGGTCGTCGCTGGACCTCCTGCAGGAATGGTTCAACAGCCTCCTGCCACTGCTCTGGCTTGACCACCACCGGATTCACCTCTCGCCCAAGACGCCCCCGCGAACGTTCTGCCGCGTCGTAAACGGCATCACGGTCGGGGTGTCCCACCACGAGGACGTCAACGTCGCCCGGCGGTGGGCCGGCCTCTCCCCGGTATCGAGCCGCCCACGAACCGAAGATCAACAGCTCCTCCACCCCATCCAGGTCACTGAATTCTTCCGTGATGACCTGTTGGGGTCCGAACGCGATCATGACCAGATCGCGCAGCGGGCCTGTGGCAGGGTTGTCGTCGTTGCCGGCGACGAGGCGGGCCCGTCCGATGCGACGCGTCATGAGCAGTCCCGCGTGTTCGAGCCGCACAATCTCCCGGGCCACTGTCGAAACCGGTGCATCAAGCACCCGGGCCAGGTCTGACATGGTCAGCTGCCCGGGGGACAACAGCACGCGAGCCAGCAGGTCACCCTGGAGCTGGCTACGGAAGACCGCTAGCAGCGGCGGGGCTGAGGTTCTCATTTCGTTGTCATTAACTCTCACTAATCGGGAAGGTCAAGGCTCTTTCGCGGCCAAGAGTCCTCCCCCGAGTGACTCGCCCACCACAGAAGGCCTGAAGGCCATCGAGGCCAGCTGGGGAGCTACTCGCCGCTCGGTCCGAACGGGTGCGCCGCCACGAAGGTCTTGGTCTCGGAGTACATCCGCTGGATGTAGCTCTCCAGCTCGGTGGCCTCGACCCGCCACTGGCCGCGCCCGCCCACCTTGATCGCGTTGAGCTCGCCGGAGCGCACGAGTGCGTAAGCCTGGGCCGACGAGATGTCGAGGGTCTCGGCGACGTCAGAGAGCTGGATGAAGCGCTGTGGCATGCGGTCTGCTCCTTGAGGGCAAAGGGTTTGTCTCGGTCCATTGTCTACCACAAAGGTGCGAAGCCATGTGACTGCTTGGTCAGGCGTCGCGATCGAGTTGCTTGCTTTGAGATGTGTGAGTTTGCGCCTGCTGTGGATGAGATTCCGCGTTCAGGACCTCCAGGGTTGATGATGGCTTCCGAAAGACATCACACGAGACCACGACCGAGACCAGGGTATGGACATGGCCGAGCTGCCCAAGCCGACCGCAGCGCGCCTGCGCAAGCCGTCCTGGCGCGACAGCCGGCTGGTCGTCGGCCTGGTGCTCGTGCTGCTGTCCATGGCCATCGGGGCCAAGGTCATCGCCTCGGCCGATGACACGGTGCCCATGTATGCCGCCGCGGCAGCTCTCGTGCCCGGCCAGCCCGTGACCCAGAAGGACGTCAGACGCGTCGACGTCCAGCTCGACGCGAACGAGGGCAGGTACGTCGCGGCTGACCACGACATCGGCCCGAACACGTTCGCGTTGCGCGATGTTCGCCCCGGCGAGCTGCTGCCGAGGTCGGCCCTGGGCACCAAGGCTGACGTAAACCTCAAGCCCGTCTCCGTGCCGGTTGACGGTGGCGCGGCCGCCCAGCTGACGGTGGGTTCGATCGTCGATGTGTGGGTCAACGCCAAGGACCGGTCCTCGGGCGCGGACAAGTACGGCAACCCGGTCAAGACCCTCGAGGGCGCGACGGTGGTCCGCACTCCCGACACCAGCGGGGGCGGGCTGGGCGCGGCCTCGGGCACGACCGCCGTACAGGTCATGGTTCCGGACGCCAGCGTGCAGGCGCTCATCGCGGCCATCGACCAGGGCGCCAGGATCACGCTGGTCCCGGTGCCGGGGTCACCCAGCAGGGCGGGCTCGTGAGCCGGTCCGTCGTCACGGCGATCAGCGACCGCTGGGAGAGCGCGCTGGTCACCACTGTGGAGCGAGGCACGGACGCCCGGATCGCCCGACGATGCCCCGACCTGGCAGACCTGCTGGCCGTTGCCGGATCGGGCCTGGCCGAGGTCGCCCTGGTCTCTGCGGACCTGCGCTCGCTGGATCGCACGGCCCTGGACCATCTGCGGGAGTGCTTGGTGACAGTGGTGGGTGTCTACCCTCCAGGCGACGAGACGGCGCAGATGCACCTGCTCCAGCTCGGGATCGCCACGACGATCCCGGCGGACGCCAGCGCCGAGGTCATCCAGGAGGCGCTGGACGGGCTGGACGCCCCAACGGCGCAGGCAGGGTCTGTGCCGGGCCGGCTCCCGCAAGGGCTGGGGTCAGCGGATGCCGGCGGGCTCACGGGGCCGAGCAGCGCGGCATACGGTGGTCTGCTCCTTGGCGGGCCCTCCCGGGCTGGCACCGAAGCCGACCCCGACGGAGACGTGCCGGGCGTCATCATCGCGGTGTGGGGTCCGGCTGGCGCTCCCGGACGAACCACTGTGGCGCTCAACCTGGCCAGCGAGCTGGCGCGACTGGGCAAGCCCACCGTGCTGGTCGACGCGGACACCTACGGAGGCTGTATCGCGCAGGCG
>DATCQG010000337.1:0-6468 GCA_036569625.1 Dermatophilaceae bacterium
GCTGCCGATGGCGGCAGCGACTGCGACAGGGTTCGCCGGCGCTGCGCGGACGGGCTTGGCGGGGGTCGGTTGGGCTGACATGCCCGGACCCGTTCCGCGGTTCCGAAGGGGCGCAATCAAAGTTGGGGGAGCGCATTCCCCCAGCCTTGGCGCCCTCGGGCTGGAAGTGTTTCTACGGTCAAGAACGTGCCCGCAACCGGAGGTCCCGCGTCCCTGGGCACGGGTAGATGGCCACGGATGGACTTCTCCGGTGTCGAGGACGACGGTCAGCGTGCCGCGTGCGAGTTCGTCCAGGACGTCGCCGTGGCCGTGATCGCGGTGCTCACGCCCAGCGGTGAGCCTGGCCGCGGCTCGCCTCCGTCACGGCGGCAGTTCGCGACCAGTGTCGGCGTCGGCCGCGACACCCTCATCGACATCCTCAAAGGCCGCCGCTGGCCGCGCACCGACCGGCTGGTCCGCATCGCGCACCGCGCCGGGGTCACCATCGGCACGCTCTAAACCAAGGCACCCCGGGCGCCCGAGACGTGTGAGATGAGCGATGGCGCCTCAGGCAACTTATCGGCGCGAGAGGACGTCGCCGGTAGGCGTGGTGAATGCCGTGTTCTAGGGGATGGGCACACTGGGTGACATGGAAGACACTGGACGTTCCGCGCCGCGCCTGGGGTGGCCGGCCGCCTTCTGGTTCACGATGGCTGGTGGGGTCGTCGGCTTGGTTGCGGAGTTCGCGGACTTGCCTGGGTGGTTGGGGCTGGCTGGGGCAGCGGCTTTCATCGTAGGAACTGCCACCGCTGTCCGGTTGGCGTTCAGGTCGTCTCGCCGTGATGGCACTTCGGTTGTCCGTTCACTCGCCAGAGCTGTCAAGCTCGGCTTCCGCTGGCTGTTTGACTTCATGCCATAACAGGGGTGAGCGTCAGACCTGTCACCAGCGACCCTGGCCTATCTCACACATCAGGCGCTCGCGGAGTGCATGACGGCGCATCCAGTGCCGAGCCGTGTCGCGCCGGCACCATGACCAACATGAACCCGTTCGCTCGCTCACACCAGACGAGGAAGGCGCGCTCTGTGAAACCGCATGTAGCAGGCGTTCTTCGCGCTCCGAAAGAGGCCCGCCTTAGCCTCTGCCTCGCGGACCGCCTTACCCATTACCGTGGTGCCGTGTCGCGTGGTGATGGGCCAACGGAGCCGCAGGGCCGTCACGCACGCCCGCAGGCGGCCCGGCCCAATCGACGCGATGTTGGCGCCGTCGCTCTGTACGTGCTCGTCATGGTCGCGCTCCTGCGGGCGGGACAGGTTCCGCTGCGCGTCGCTGTTCCTTTCGGCGTCGTGCCCGGCACGTTGATGCTGGTGCAACTCCGCTTGCGCCATCCGAAGGTGTAGGTACCGTGCTGCTGGCCACCGAGACGGAGAACGGAGGCCGGACCGAGCAGGTAGTGACGTGCTACCTCGGCGACCGGCACCGCGCGCCGACAGATGTGTGACGTTTCCCCCACGTGTTGCCGTACTGGGGCGGGGGGGAGGCTGGGGGCCGGGCACCGGTGTGAGGCTCAAGTCTAGAAAGGTCTACGCCGGTCTACGGAGAAACGTAGAATCTGCTGCCCAGGGCACGCGGGCGCGTCAGTCGGCGCAGTATCCGTACTTCCCGTTCGCGCGCTGACTCATGTTGCAGATCGGGCAGACCGGTTGTTCCTTGGATCGGCTGGCGGCGCGACGTGAGGTGGCTGGCCCGCTTGTGGGCCTGGCCCGTGGTCCTCTCGTTGAGCTCGTGCCCGCCAGCGACCTGGGCGGCCCGCCGGTCGCCGGCGCGCAGGGTGGTGATGGTGGCAGCTGTGCCACGCCATGTCCTGCACGAGCTGTGCCACGCCATGTCCGGCGCCAGCGAGTTCGAAGAGGCACTCACCAAGGCGCTGGGCAAAGTCGTAAGCAGACGGATCAAGGGCAGACAGTAGTTGCAGGAGGCAGCACTGCTCTCAGTTCGAGTACCGATGGTGGGGCCGCTTTGGGCTGGCCCTACTCACGGACAGGAATGTACCCGGACAGGACGGCCCCTGACGCGATGTCAGCTTGCAAGCGGACCTGGGTAAGTACCAGCCCGTCCGGGGCCTTCGGGTCGATGGCGTTCTGCGTAATCAGCAGGAGGACCTCTCCTTCAGACCGCACGCGCTCTGACCACGACTGGTCGCCGTGTGGCACATCCCAGCCACCCGAGACTCCCCGCAGGCCGGTGACTTCGACCCGGGCCTTTGTGGGAGTCACCAGGAGCAGACAAACGCCCTGAACAGTCGGAGGCTCGACACCTTCGACCGGGAGCTTCATTCCCAGTTCTCGCAGCACCACTTGGTAGCCCTCGAAGGACTCCCCATCGCCGCCTAGGACGGCGAGCGGCGCCGGTTGGACTGCGACCATGTTTTGCTCACAGTCCACTGCCCACTCGTAGTCACTAGAGAAGTAGATCGTGTGGTCGCTCATTCTGGGAGTCTCCCACCGGCTCCGCGCCTTCAGGGTCATGAGCCTCCACTTGAGCACCGGTGGATCGCCTGACGGTGATGCGGAACACCGCGGTGCCTGTGCCGCTCGCGATGACGTTGAGCGGACGCGACAGGTCAAGCATGCGGCGGTGAGCTTTCATGGCCGAGCACGGTGCCTGGGACTTCGGCAGCGTCAAGCATCGAAGGCTCAGGCCAGAACCGCCTGCGCGCCGGGGCGGTTCTGGCCACGCCCACGGTGGCTGGGTCTCGACTGCCCCGAAAAGTGTGTGGTCAAAACGGCAAAACATGTGTGGTCAACCTTGAAATCTTGGGCCCGGCACGCCCCTGGCCTGCGGGTTTGGGGTTTCGTAACTACCCCGCTCACTGACCGGGGTAGTTACGAAACTACCCAGCCCCAAGTCGCGAAACCCCCACCAGAGACCGGAAACGGCCCCCGGTGGGGGGTTTCGTGCTGTGCGGCGGTGGCCGGGTCAGGATGCGGCCGGTGGCCCCAATACACAACCAGCCAGGTCGACGCTGGCCAGCTACGAGGCCAGCTGCTGTTGACTGCCCTGTCCGGCCTGGGCGGCATCATGGGCACGGTGAACACTTCCGAGCTGGCCCTGCCCGACGACTACCCGCGCTTGTTGGCTGAGCTGAAAGCCCAGATTCGGTCCGCACAGTGGACCGCCACGCGAGTGGTCAACACCGCGCTCATCAAGCTGTACTGGACCATCGGCAAAGCCATCCTGGACCTGCAGAACGCCGCGGGCTGGGGTGCCAAGGTCATCGACCAGCTCGCCGCCGACCTCTCGCTGGCCTTCCCGGACAGCAGGGGGTTCTCGCGACGCAACCTGCACTACATGCGCCGCCTGGCCGAGGCCTGGCCAGCGACCACATTTGTGCAGCAACCTGCTGCACAAATGCCCTGGGGCCACCTCATGATCGTCCTTGACAAGGGCGAGGAACCTGACGCGAGGGACGGGTACGTCCGACAGTCCCTGGCCGGTGGCTAGTCTCGCAACGTACTCCTCAACCAGATCACGGCCCGGGCGCACGCGCGAGCAGGCGCCGCCCCGTCCAACTTCGAGCTCACCCTGCCCGGCCAGGACTCCGAGCTGGCTGGCCAGCTAGCCAAGGACCCGTACGTGTTCGATTTCCTCGGGCTGTGGGGGCGAGTCGCCGAGCGCGACCTCGAGGCGGTGCTGGTCGCCCGACTACGCGACACCCTCCTCGAGCTCGGCACGGGCTTCGCGTTCGTCGGCCAGCAGGTTCACCTCGACGTCGGCGGTGACGACTTCTACATCGCTGCCGTGGACGACCGCCTTCGCGACCATGCCAGACACGCTCCGACCGTGGGCATCCTCATGTGCGCTGACCGTAACGACACCGTCGTCCGTTACGCGCTCAGTGGGGCGACGCAGCCGATGGCGGTTTCCGGGTACACCTACGAGGCGCTGCCAGCTGCCGAGCGGGCCGCACTGCCCAGCGACACCCGGGTGGCCGCAGCCTTGGAAGCCCCAGTCGACGTGGACGGCCGGCAGATGACGCTCGCCGAGTACCTGGAGAGCGTGGGCCCTGAGCCGTGGGCCGGCCCAGGGCACGCGAACGACTGACGGCGTCTGCGTCGTCGGGCCCGACCGGGCGGAGGTGCACTACGACCTTGGATTCCTCTACTCGAGCCAGAGCCCGCCCGACAAGGTCAACATGACCGCCGAGTGGAACCAGGTCGTCGCGATCGATCCCACATCCGAGCTTGCGAAGTCGGTCGCCTCGCACCTCAACAGCTCGACACCCACACCCACCGCCAGGTAGGACATGAGGTAGGAGTCTCCTGCCGGGTGCGATGGCAAGAGATGGTCGACCACCCCTGCCCGCAAGGGAGGTAAGCCGCCGACTCCGGCGTCGATACCATTGGGGAGTCGGTCACTCGCTGAAGGCGGTTCATCCCATTACACACACCCACAAACAGGGCCCTGACATCCCCATGCCCGCCGAGCTCGACGTCAAGACTGCGTCGGACCACAGCGCCCCACCCGCATCATGACCGGCGCGCGATGACCGTTCTGTGGGACACCGACCCGAGGGCGATGGAGACCTACGGTGTCGTCCTCGGGGACCGGGTGCAGCACGTCGAAACTGCCCAGGTGGTCGCCCGGACCTTGGCCGCCAACGAGCGTGAGCTGCTGGTCGTTGTCGGTCCCGGCATCGACAGCCAAATCGTATTCAACCTCGCCGCACAGATCCGCCTCGAGCGACCAGAGGTCGGGGTGGTGTTGCTGAGCCGGCGACCGGAGGTCACCCTCCTGGCCCAAGCCCTGCGCAGCGGGATTCGGGAGGTGGTCTCGGCTGAGGACCTGACAGCTCTGGGCGCCGCATGCCGCCGAAGCCTCGAGCTGTCTCTCGCCCTTGGCGGGACGAGAGGCGGGGCGGGCGCCCACGACGGACGGGTTGTGACCGTCTTCTCGGCCAAAGGTGGAGTCGGCAAGACCACGATCGCAACCAACCTCGGCGTTTACCTGGCCTCCACCGGGAGCCGGGTTCTCCTCGTCGACCTGGACCTGGCTTTCGGCGACGTCGCCATCAGCCTCCAGGTCAACCCCTCTCGCTCAGCCTCCGACCTCGTCGCGATGTCCGGCCGGCTCGACGCCCAGGGACTGGCCTCGGCGGTGACCAGCCACGACAGCGGGTTGGACACCCTGTGCGCCCCGGACAGTCCGGCGGAGGCAGATCAGATTCCGGCGACCACGACCGCGCAGCTGCTCCTGGTCGCAAGGAGCGTCTACGACTTCGTCATCGTTGACACCCCGCCGGCCTTCACTGAGCACGTCCTTGCCGCCTTCGATGTCACCGATATATCCATCCTGATAGCTACCATGGACATCGCGGCAGTGAAGAACCTGCGCCTGGTGCTGGACACGCTGGACCAGCTGGGCTACCCACGCGAGTCACGGGTCATCGTTCTCAACCGTTCCGATGTCAAGGTGGGACTCAGGAGCGCCGACATCGAGGGCGTCACCCAACAGCCCATTGCCGCGTTCATCCCGAACAGTCTCGACGTCCCGGCATCGATCAACCGGGGGGTGGCCATCGTGCTCGAGCAACCCAAGCACCCCGTCAGCGCGGCTCTTCGTGCCCTGGCCGATGTGCACGTCAGGCCCGTCATACCAACCGCGACAGCCCCCATCGCAACAGGTCGCGACCAACCACCGGCCCCCACCACCCGTCGTGAGCTTCGGCTGCAGCGCCCGGGAGCCAGACGATCATGAGCCCTTCCGTTCGGTAGCTCTCGTCGGGCCTGCGGGTTGACCGCTCGGTCCATATCCGCCGTCGGGCAGAAGTAACAGGCTGTCCCCGAACTCGTGCCACAGGTACCCGTGGAGGGCGGCCTGCTCGTAGGCTTCGCTCACCAGATCCGGTCCCGCGACCGCCTCCAGCAGGAGAAGATGAGAGGATCCTGGCGCGTGCCAGCCGGTGATCAGGCCATCCACCACGGTGGCCGGGCGGTCGGGCCCCAGGACCAGGTCGGTCCATCCCTGACCTGAGCTGACCGACCCGTTGGCGTCGGCAACGGTCTCAAGTGCGCGGGTGACCGTGGTTCCCGTCGCGATCACCCGGTTCCCTGTGCGCCGGGTGAGGTTGACCAGCTCCGCGGTGGCCTCGGGCACGTCATATCGCTCCGGCGCCGGTGCCTCGACAGCCTCGGGGGAGGAGACGCCGGTGTGCAGGGTGACCGGCGCTATCCGGACACCGCGGGTGATCAGGGACGTGACAAGCGCCATGGTAAATGGCCTGCCGGCACTGGGCATCTCAGCGCTGCCGGGGTGGGTGGCGAAGATCGTCTGGTACTCCTCCAGCGGCCATCGGTCGGGAACGTACCCGTAGGTGATCGGCCGCCCATGGCGAAGGA
Source organism: Dermatophilaceae bacterium (assembly GCA_036569625.1). Taxonomy (GTDB): domain Bacteria; phylum Actinomycetota; class Actinomycetes; order Actinomycetales; family Dermatophilaceae; genus UBA4719. The sequence continues at coordinate 6,376 of DATCQG010000337.1, forward strand.
GCAACCGCAGGACGTCCGGTACCGAGATGACCGTGCGCCACAGTCGGGTGGCCGGTTCGCTGGCGTCGGGGTATGCCGTTACCAGGGTCGCAG
>DATCQG010000338.1:0-2729 GCA_036569625.1 Dermatophilaceae bacterium
TGCCATCATCGTCATTCCCGTCATCCCTGGCGAAGAGCAGATCCGAGATCTGAAGGTGGACCTGCTCCACGTTGGGAATGTCCGGCAGCACCAGGCCGGCCTTCTCGGAGGCGTCGGAGATGATCAGGGTGCCGCAGCCCAGGAGCCGGTCGAGCAGGCCTTTCTCGTAGGCGACGTCGTTGATGCGGAACAGCGGGATGTCGCGGCCCGTTCGGCTCAGGATGCCGCTGCGGGTGATCAACCGCCGGTTGGTGACCGTGTAGGTCGAGGTCGTCCACCGCAGGAACGGGATGACCACCCAGACAATCACCACTGGCACGGCCACCACCGCCACGACGAGGCCAACGATCGAGTTCTCGGGCTGCAGCATTGCGGCGGTGATGACGCCAGCCACCACCAGGATCAGCAAGGCAACCGGCCCGATCAGCGCCTTGGGGTGGGTTCGAACACTCACGACGACGTGCTCGCCGTCGGACAGCAGCTTCTTCGAGATCCCCATGCGCCCATCGTGCCAGACTCGCTGGTTACGGCGCAGGTAGTGAGCTCAGGCCGCCGATTTCCGCGGCAGCCTCCTGGGCCGGGGGGACGTCTTCGGACACGTGCAGCCAGACGCACCCGCCCGGCGCCATACCCGGGGACGTCTTCGGACACATGTCGGCAGACGCGCCGAGGACCCTGTCCCCAAGGCGTCGCCTGAGGAAAGATGCACGCATGATCCTTGAACACGCATTGCTCACCATTCGACCCGGCCAAGAGCTCGACTTCGAGGCAGCATTCGTGGAGGGCAGGCCGATCATCTCTGCGATGCCAGGGTTCAGGAAGGTGTCACTGAGCCGGGGTCTGGAGCGTCCGGGCTCTTACCTGCTGCTCGTGGAGTGGGAGCGGCTCGAGGATCACGTCGAAGGGTTTCGCCGCTCGCCCCAGTTCGAAAAGTGGAAGCAGCTCCTCCACCACTTCTACGACCCCGCGCCAACGGTCGAGCACTACGCGGAGGTGTTGACGACCTGGCCCCGAAACTGAGTCCTGGTCACTCCACGGCGTGAGGGCGCTCTTCCCAGGGAGTCGAGAGCACCACGGTCGTGCGTGTTGAGACGTTGGCGCCGGATCGCACCCGGGCAAGGAGGTCCTCGAGATCCCCGGGCGTGGCCACCCGGGCCTTGAGGATGTAGCTCTCCTCCCCCGCGACCGAGTGGCAGGCTTCAAGGTCCGCGATGTCGCGAAGCCGGTCGGCCACGTCGTCCGGGGCTGCCGGGTCCAGTGGGGTCACCGAGATGAACGCGAGCAGCGGCATCCCGACCGCGTCATGGTCGATAACAGCGCGGTAACCCTGGATCACCCCGCGCTCCTCGAGCTTGCGGACCCGCTGGTGGACCGCCGATGTCGACAGCCCGGTGACCTTGCCGAGGTCTGTGAAACTCATCCGACCGTCGTGCGACAACAATCCGATGATGCGGCGATCCAGTTCCTCCATGGCGCAAGGCTACTGACCTCGCGGCACGTGCGGACGGTGTGGGCGCTAATGACACGATGGCGCCATGACCCAGCGCCTCATCCTCCTTGACTCGGCGTCCTTGTACTTTCGTGCGTTCTATGGCGTCCCCGACCAGCGACGAACCCCTGAGGAGCCGCCCACCAATGCCGTGCGCGGGTTCCTGGAGATGATCGCGTCCCTGGTCGTCACGCATCGGCCGACCCACCTGGTGGCGTGTTGGGACAACGACTGGCGTCCCGCGTTTCGGGTCGACGCCATCCCCACGTACAAGACCCATCGTCTGAGCGAGGGCAGTGAAGTCCAGGAGGAGAGCCCCGAAGACCTCACGCCGCAGGTGCCACTGATCGTTGATGCGTTGCGGGCGTTGGGGATTGCTCGCGTTGGCAGCGATGGCTACGAGGCAGACGACGTCATCGGCACCTTGACCCATCGTGCTCGCGGTCAACAGCTGGTCGATGTCGTTACCGGCGACCGCGACCTCTTCCAGCTCGTGGACGACGAAGCCGGCGTCAGGATCCTCTACACCGCCCGGGGTGGTGTGCGCGATCCCGATGTCGTTACCCAGGAGTTCCTGCAGAGCAAGTATTCCGTGGCCACTGGCCAGGCCTATGCCGACATGGCGACGCTGCGCGGTGACACGAGCGACGGGCTGCCCGGCGTCGCGGGAATCGGCGAGAAGACTGCGGCCACCTTGATCAACAGGTACGGCGACCTGGCCAGCCTCCGTCGCGCCCTCGCCGAGGGTGACCCGCAGATCAAGGGGGCGCAACGCACACGGCTGGAGGCGGCTTCGGACTATCTGGACGTTGCGCCCACCGTTGTCCAGGTCGCACTGAACGCACCGGTCCCCGACTTTGACGCCTCGCTCCCCCGCGAGGTTGCCGATCTCAGCCTGCTCTCTTCCCTGGCCTCGGGATACGGGTTGACCTCGCCTATCAACCGCGTGCTGAGCGCCCTCGGTCTCGGCGAGGCCGACTGACGGCCCACCGCGCAAGCTGGGTTGTGCCCGGCTCCATGCCGCAACGTGCTTGTTGGCGGTGGCTGTGAGGTATTGGTCGTCCACCCGGCCGAAACCCCACAGCCATCGCCAACAGAATGCCAACAGTCAGTCGAGCCGGTCGGCCGCGACGACGCCCCGCATCACTGAGTCCATGGCGCGTCTGGCGGTCACGGACAGGGCCGGATCAGGAGCCGAGTCACCGATCTGACCCAACAGGTCGATGACCTGCTTGCACTG
>DATCQG010000339.1:0-2677 GCA_036569625.1 Dermatophilaceae bacterium
GGATCGGACACTGGGGATGGCCTGGATGCGGTCGAGGACCACGACGCGCAGTGCGGCATTGTCGGGAGCGCGCACCAGGACCAGGACGTCGAAGTCCGCCCCGAGCCTCGAGACATGCTCGACGTATGGCAGCCGTCCCAAGGTGGGCCGACACCTCGGGCCAGGAGTTCTGCTCGATGGTCAGCGAGACGTATGCCGAGGTCCCGAGTCCCGCACGCTCGTGGTCGATCTTGGCGGTGAACCCGGTGATCACGCCTTCGTCCACCAGGCGGCCCACGCGCGAATAGGCGCTGGCTCGCGAGACGTGGACGCGCTCAGCCAGGGAACGGATCGACGTTCGGGCGTCCTTGATGAGCTCGCGCAGGATCTGGCGGTCGGGAGCGTCCAGGGGCCTGGCCGAACGTCCGACAGGGGCTGGGCCTGGGGAGGGTTGGTTGGACGGATGGCCATTCATATTCGATCCATGATGCCAATCATCTCCCATTTCCCTCGAACATTGCGACGAAATACTCCTAGCGGGAGGATGACGTGCCAGATCGGTCGTCGGCCGCCTTCGTGACGGGGCCCATAGCCACCGCCCATGTCCTGGAGGTCAACGCCATGACGACGAACCTGAGCCCGCCCCTGCCGCAGACTCTGCCCGCCGATGGACCCTTCTCGCGGGGCCTGATGCCAGCGCCGATCCCGGTGCAGTTCCTCGACGACACCGGTCATCGGGTCCAGGCGATCACCGACGACTATGCCGAGCCGTCCTACGCGCAGCTCCTTGCCGCCTATCGGGCCATGGTCATTGGTCGCCGGTTCGACATCCAGGCCACGACGCTTGCGAAGCAGGGTCGTCTCGCGGTCTACCCGCCCTCCCGCGGTCAGGAGGCCTGCCAGATCGGGTCGATGTTGGCGCTGTCCGAAGGCGACTGGGCATTCCCGACCTACCGCGACTCGATGGCCCTTGTGACTCGCGGGCTCGACCCGATCCAGGTCCTCGAGGTGCCGCGCGGGTACAGCCACTGCGGCTACGACCCGATGGCGACACGGACGGCGCCCCAATGCACGCCGCTGGCAACCCAGCTGGTCCACGCTGCCGGGTTCGCGTACGGCGAGAAGCGCAGGGGGCGCCCGACCGTCGCGATGGCTTTTGTCGGCGACGGCGCCACCAGTGAGGGCGACTTCCACGAGGCGCTCAACTTCGCGGCTGTCTTCAAGTCCCCGGTCGTGTTCCTCGTCCAGAACAACAAGTACGCCATCAGCGTGCCGCTCTCGAAGCAGACGGCCGCTCCGTCCTTGGGATACAAGGGAATTGGTTACGGCATCGCCTCGGAGCAGGTCGACGGCAACGACGCGATGGCGATGCTCGCCGTGCTCAACAAGGCGGTCTCCCATGCGCGCTCGGGCGAGGGACCGGTGCTGGTGGAGGCGCACACCTACCGCCTGGACGCCCACACCAACGCCGACGACGCAACGCGCTATCGCGACTCGCATGAGGTCGATGACTGGCTCCGCCATGACCCGATCGCACGACTGGAGGCGTGGCTGATCCACGAAGGCCTTGTTGATGACGTCCTGGTCGCATCGGTGGCGCAGGAGGCGGAGGCGTTAGCCGCCGATATTCGCGACCGGATGAGCATCGACCCCGTTGTTGACCCGATGTCGTTGTTCCGCAACGTGTTTGCGACGCCGACGCCGCAACTGCTTGAGCAGGAAGCAATGGTTCGGGCCGAGCTTGACGCGGACGCCGACGCGGAGGAGGCAAGCCGATGACCTTCACGGCGGCAGCACCACCTGCCTCACCCACTTCATCAGCGGGTCAGCTGGTCACCATGTCCGCGGCCATCAACCGAGCGCTGCGCGATGCGATGACTGCCGATGCCGACGTCCTCGTCTTCGGTGAGGACGTAGGAACGCTCGGCGGCGTATTCCGCGTCACCGACGGGATCGCCCGCGACCTCGGCGAAGAGCGCTGCTTCGACACCCCGCTCGCCGAAGCCGGCATCGTCGGGTTTGCCGTTGGAATGGCGATGGCCGGGTTCCGCCCGGTCATCGAGCTGCAGTTCGATGCGTTCGCGTACCCCGCCTTCGAGCAGATCGCCTCGCACGTTGCCAAGATGCGCAACCGCACCTCGGGCAGGGTCAACCTGCCGATCGTGATCAGGGTGCCATTTGGTGGGGGCATCGGCGGTGTGGAGCACCACTGCGACTCCAGCGAGGCCTACTACGCCCACACCGCAGGGCTGAAGGTCGTCACCCCGGCCACGGTCGCGGACGCCTACACGCTGCTGCGCGAGGCCATCAACGACCCGGACCCGGTCGTCTTCATGGAGCCCAAGCGGCTGTATTGGTCCAAGGGATCCATCGAAGCCGCAGCCGCTGCAATGACATTCGACTCATTCGGTCGCGCCGCGGTGCGCCGCGAGGGCACCGACGTGACACTCGTGGCCTATGGTCCCAGCCTGGAAGTGGCAATGGAAGCGGCCGTCGCTGCCCAGGACGAGGGCTGGTCGGTCGAGGTGGTCGACCTTCGCACGATCGTCCCTTTCGATGACGAGACAGTCGTCGCGTCGGTGCGCAAGACGGGTAGATGCGTTGTTGTCCAGGAGGCCCAGGGCTTCACTGGTGTGGGCGCCGAGATCGCAGCCCGGGTGCAGGAGCGGGCGTTCCACTCGTTGCACGCGCCCGTGCT
>DATCQG010000340.1:0-20289 GCA_036569625.1 Dermatophilaceae bacterium
CGCCGCAGTGGTTGAGTACACCCCTGAGTGGGCGGCGACCAAGACCGGCATACCGGCTGGCACAATCCGGGACGTCGCTCGCGACTTCGGGGGCGCCCGTCCGCGTGCTGTGGCCGACTTCGGGTGGTTCACCGCCTCCTACGTCAACGACTTCCAGCTGCGCCGGGCGATCCTCGCCCTCAACGCCCTGGCCGGCAACCTCGAGGTGCCCGGCGGACTGTTCCTCGTGAAGGGCCTCAAGGGGTACGGCACCGAGCTGGGGGACTGGAAGAAGCCCAAGTTCCCGAAGGTCACGGCCGAACGGGTGGATGGCGCTGGCGTGCCCGGGAAGTTCCCGCTCACCCCCGTCAAGGACGGGCTGTGCCAGGCGCTGCCCGAGTCTGTGCTCACTGCCAAGCCTTATGCGCTCAAGGCCTACATCGCCCACCGCTTCGACCCCTTCGCCGCGATCCCGGACCAACCGCGGATGATCGAGGCGTTCAAGAAGCTCGATCTGCTGGTCAGCGTCGACGTCTACATGAGCGACACCGGCGCCTACGCCGACGTCATCCTGCCGGAGTGCACGTATCTGGAGCGCACCGACCCGGTGTTCGAAGCCTCCGGCCTCGCGCCGAAGATCCGGTTCCGGCAGCAGGCTGTGAGCCCGCAGGGTGACGCGAGACCGAGCTGGCGGATCTACCAGGAGCTTGCCAAGGCCACAGGTCTGGGGGAGTTCTTCGCCTACAAGGACATCGACGAGATCGTGGCCACCCAGCTCGCTCCTCTCGGGGTCAACGCAGCGGAGCTGGCCAAGTCCGGGCAGTGGGCCCCGCCTGACGCGAAGCCGACCTACCTGCGCAAGACCGATCCCAAGGCACCCGTCAAGCTGAAGACGGCCAGCGGCAAGATCGAGCTGTTCTCCGCCGAGCTCGCCAAGCTCGGCTTCGAGCCGGCGTTGGCCTACATGGCACCCCCCGAACCCCCCACGGGCACGTTCCGGATGATCCAGGGCAAGTGCGCGGTGCACACCAACAGTGCCACCCAGAACATTCCGGTGTTGCACGAGCTGCGCCCGAGCAACGAGCTATGGATCCACCCCGTGCCAGCGGCGCGCCTGGGCATCAAGGACGGCGATGGCGTTACTGTGCGGGTCGGCGCGCACGAGCAGCGTGGCGTGGCCAAGGTCACCGGTGACATCCTTCAGGGCGCCGTGTTTACCTATCACGGCTGGGGCCGGATATCGCCGGGGCTCTCTCGGGTGAAAGGCAAGGGAATCGGGTTTAACGCCCTCCTGCCCGTCATTACCGATCCGGTCACTGGCTCGCTCGTCATGCGGGAGACCTTCGTGGAGGTGGCGAAGTCATGAGCACAGCGACCAAGACGGGAGTGCGCCACCAGTACGCGCTGGTCGTCGACACCAGCAAGTGCATCGGCTGCGAAGCGTGCAGCGTCGCCTGCCGGGTTGAGAACGAGGTGCCCGACGGGCACTGGCGGTCGAGGATCATGCCACCCACGACTGGTGGCGCGAAGGTGCCGATGAAGTGGTCCTGCATGCACTGCGCCGACGCGCCTTGCGTCAAGGTGTGCCCGACGAAAGCCACCTACCGCAGGCCGGACGGGATCGTCGTCATCGACGACCAGAAGTGCGTGGGTTGCAAGTACTGCATCGTCGCGTGCCCGTACGGTGCCCGCTACTTCGACGAGAAGCGCGGGATACCCGACAAGTGCGACCTGTGCGTCGAACGGCTGGACGCGGGTCTGGTGCCAGCCTGCGTGCAGACCTGCGTGGGCAGGGCTCTGGCCCTTGCCGACCTGGCTGACCCGAAAGACGAGGCCGCCGCCCGGATTCGCTCCGGCGAGGCCAAACCGCTGCACCCTGAGCTCGGCACCAAGCCGTCCGTCTACTACGTCGTTGGGAAGTGACCAGCATGGTATGGGGTTGGCAGATCGCGTGGTACCTCTTCCTAGGCGGGCTGGGAGCGGGAGCGACACTCACGAGTCTGGTCGCGTCCCGGGCCGGCTCGCGGTTCTCCGCGATCGAGCGAGCGGGTGCGACTCTGGCCGGGCCAGCCGTGGCCTTTGGGACAGCTCTGCTCATCGTCGACCTCGGGATGGGGCGTCGCGAGCCGTGGCGGCTCGTCTACCTGTACACGAACTGGGCGTCGCCGATGACCTGGGGCACGTGGATCCTCACGCTGTTCATCCCTGTGGCGCTGCTGCATGCTCTCGCGGTCACTGACACCGTCGGAGGGCGCTGGGAGCGGTATGTCGCGCCGATTCGCCGGGTGTGCAAGCGAGGTACTGGTGCGCTGAAAGTCATAGCGGGAGTGCTCGCGCTGTCGACTGCCATCTACACCGGCGTGCTGCTCTCGGTGCCGCCGAGCTTCCCGTTGCTGAACAGCTTGCTGCTGCCTGTGCTGTTCCTCGTTTCGGCGCTGTCGACCGGGCTGTCAGCAGCGGTCCTGGGCGGCTATGTGCTGGCACATCGCAGCGGGGTCGTGCTGGACCTGCATCAGTGGAGCAGGGTCCACATCGGCCTGCTGGTTGTGGAGTTCGCTGCGCTGCTCGCGTGGCTTGGGGTCGGCTCGGCATCAGTGGCCGGCAACGCCTCGGTCAAGCTCCTGGTCTCAGGCGACCTCGCACCGGTGTTCTGGGTCGGCCTGGTCCTTGCCGGACTGGTCGGCCCTGTGCTCGCATTCGTCATCGAGACGGGACGACGCGGGCGCGGCGACCGGCTAGCTCTTGCAGGTGAGGCAGGGGTGCTCGCCGGGGGGCTGGCGCTGCGCTACCTGGTGCTGCTGGCGGCCGTGCCGGTGCTGGTCGGACCTGCGCTCTAGGAGCCAAGACGTGGCAGGTGTGCGTTCGGGCACGGTCATCCTGGTCGACCCGGACGTGCGCGATGTCGGGATCGACCTTGACGCGTTGAGCGGCGATCTGCGTCGGCTGGGTATCGGCCGAACCGTGCTGGTGCCCGGGCTCGCCCGCCACCCCGAGCTGCTCACCGGCGCGGTCAAGGTGTCCGGCGCCCGAACGGCAGTCGTCGTGTCCGCGGACCTGGAGCATCCGCCCATCGCGGAGCTGCGGATGTGGGGAGAGGCCGGTGGGCTGGCCCCGCTCGGCGTCAACGTGGTGGCGCTCGACATCTTGCGGGCGCGTCGGAGCGCCGTCGAACGCTCGGCCTACGCCGTCCGTATGGTGCGATCAGCTGTCCTCGCGCTCGGCGCGCCAGGAACTGCGATCCGGCGACCTGTCGGGGGTGCGCTCAGCCGACGGGCCCTGCTCAACGGCCGCGCGACCACCTGGGTCCCGGTCGTCGAGGTCCGGACCGGCTCCTGTCTGGGGACGTCGCGCTGCGGGCACTGCGTCGAGGCATGCCCCGAGGGCGCCCTGCGCATGGGGGATGACGTCGCCGGCGCCCCGCCGATAGTTGATGTCAGTCGCTGCGAGGCATGCTCTGGTTGCCTCAACGTCTGTCCCACGGGTGCGCTGAGCCTCGACGGACACGACCCCGGGACCATTGCCCGCCGGCTACAGGCCCTGCTCCGGGGGGGCGACGGTTCGGCTGCGCCGGCCTTGGCCATCGCGTGCCAGACCGCGGTTGCACCGCTGCATCGTCTGGGTGAGAGAGGTGGGCTCCCGGGTTGGCTGGTGCTGGAGGTCGCCTGTCTCGGTGGTGTGGGTAGCGCTTGGCAGCTCGCCGCCCTGGCAGCCGGCGCCCGCACTGTGCAGCTGATGCCGTGCGAGCGCTGCATGGACCGCGGCTCGGTGACGAAGGCGCTTGATTTCACCCGGTGCCTTCTTGCAGCCCTCGGCGACGGGGATGCCTCCCGACGTGTCGGGGTCCTCCCCTTGGGAGGGGCGCCGTTGAAGCGGGCGATCGATGCCGCCAATGGACTCAACGTCCTGCTCGACGGGACCGGTGCGGACCGGATGCCCGCACTGTCCCCTACCGAGACGTCGGCCCGGGTTGCGGCGTGGGCCATTGACGAGCTTCAGCGCGCTTTGCCCGTGCCGCTAGAGGACGAGCATCGGACGCTACGGGTGATCTTGGGCGACGGCGCCCCCCTCGGGGCGCCGCGAGTTACCAAGGGTTGCACCGGGTGCGGTGTATGCGCTCGGAACTGCCCCAACGCGGCGCTTAGCCTGACCGCCGGCCTAGGCAGCACCGAGCTTGTCCTGGACCCGGGGGCCTGCACAGGGTGTGGAGCCTGCATCGAAACCTGCCCCGAGGACGTGATCGAGGTCATCCGGGGCGTCGACCTTGACCTGCTTGCCCGCGGCTGCGTCCCGATCGCCCGGGTCGAGGCGGTGGCCTGTGCCGACTGCGGCGAGAACGTCCCCCCGCTCCCGGCTACTGCTCACGTGACTTCGCTACCCGCCCGGCTGGCCGGTCGCTGCCCCCGATGCCGTCAGGCTGCTCTGGTTGCCTCCGCGTGAGCCCGGTAGCCAGGCATTCACTGACGGGACCGATGTGACGGCTGTTTCTTTGACCGCCGGTCGCTGGCCAGTACCGATGGCACCACCCCCGCCGTCCGCAAGTGCCACTGACACGCGGAACCGCCAGCTGCGTGACCTGCGCATCTCTGTGAACGATCGGTGCAATTTTCGCTGTGTCTATTGCATGCCGAAGAAGATCTTCAGCGGCGACTTCCTGTTCCTGCAGCGGGACGAGCTGCTGACCTTTGAGGAGATAACCCGACTCGCCAGGATCGCCGTCGGGCACGGAGTCGAGAAGATCCGCCTCACCGGTGGCGAACCGCTGCTGCGGAGGGGTCTTGAGGAGCTGGTGGGCATGCTCGCCACGCTGAGGACCCCTGACGGCCGAGACATCGACATAGCACTGACCACCAACGGATCGGCGCTGGCCGTTAAGGCAAAGTCACTCAAGGACGCTGGACTCAAGCGGGTAAACGTCTCGCTTGACTCCCTTGACGACGCGACCTTCAAGGCCATGAACGACGTGAACTTCCCCGTTGCGAAGATCCTGCACGGCCTCGACGTGGCTCATGAGGTTGGCCTTGGCCCGATCAAGATCAACATGGTGGTCAAGCGCGGCCGCAACGACCAAGACATTGTGGCCATGGCCGGACACTTCAGGGGTTCGCCATACATCTTGCGCTTCATCGAGTTCATGGATGTGGGCTCCAGCAACGGCTGGAAGATGGGGGAGGTGGTGCCATCGGCTGAGGTCATCGGACGCATCAACGCCGCATTTCCTCTGGAAGAGGTCCCCACGAGCTACGGCGAGACCTCCGCCAGATGGCGCTACAGAGATGGCAGCGGTGAGATCGGGGTGATCTCAAGCGTCACGCAGTCGTTCTGCCACTCCTGCACGCGGGTGCGCGTCTCGACCGAGGGCAAGCTCTACACCTGCCTGTTTGCCACGGGCGGCCACGACCTGCGTGCCCTGATGCGAGACGGATGCTCGGACGAAGATCTCTCGGCCGTGATGACCCATATCTGGCGAGAGCGCACGGACCGATACTCAGAGCTGCGCTCCACGAAGTCCCAGGAGCTGCGTGCGACGGGGAAGGCGAAGATCGAGATGTCCTACATCGGCGGATGAGCTAGCGACAACGTCGATGATCGGGCATGTCGCGGGTGGCCGGGGCTGAACGAGAGTGGATCACGGCCTGCGTCCAGGACGTCCTGTCATGGTCAGATGCGATTTGGCCCTTGTGACGTAGGTCAGGGAGCGCCCATTGTCATTGGCCCGCCCATGTTCTGCCAGGCGCCGATCCCACCCGCGAGGTCGTAGACATGCGTGAAGCTGGCGGCAGTCATCTGCTCCATCGCCGTGGCGGAGCGATTGCCGCTGCGGCAGTAGACGGCATACGTCGCCGTCTTGTCGAGTGCCGCGATCCCGCTAGCGAAGTCGGGGCCCTCGATGTCGATGTTCTTCGCCTCCGGCAGGTGTCCGGCTGCGAACTCCGCGGGGGTGCGGACGTCGAGCACGACGGTGCCTGGCGCCTTCATGGCCGTGGAGAACTCAGTGGCACTCATATGAACGCCGGTCGCCGTCTCGCTTGAGCTGGCCGCGGGAGAGCTCGACGTGCAGGCGCTGATACCGGTGACGGCCGCTATCGCCAGGGCTGCGGCTGAGAGCAGGCGGCTCCAGGACCGTGAGGTGTGCATTCTCATGTGGCTCACTCCTTGCGTAGGGGACGGCGGGACGAGAGTCCAGCCGTGAAGGGCATGACGGGGCTGGAGTCAGAGGCTTGGGTGGACCGCTTTGAGAGTGAGCCATCCGCCGGAGAGGTTGCGGGCTTGGAACCCCTCGCTGAGCAGCACGCGAGTCGCGAGGTAGGAGCGGACGCCGCTGGCGCAGTGCACGCTCACCGGGCGCCCGTCCGCCGCCGCGCGGACCTCGTCCAGGCGCGTCCGGAGCTCGAGGTGGGGGATGTTGAGCGCCCCGGCGAGGTGCCCCTTGGCGAACTCGGATCGCGACCTGACGTCGAGCATGAGGGTCGTGGCCCGGGCCTTGTCCAGGTCTTGAGCCTGCCACTGGGGCATCGTGCCATCGAGGACGTTCTGGGCGACGAACCCCAGCATGTTGACCGGGTCCTTTGCCGAGCCGTACGGCGGGGCATAGGCGAGCTCGAGCTCGGCGAGGTCGTCCGCGGTCATGCCGGCCCGGATGGCCGTGGCCAGGATGTCGATGCGCTTGTCCACGCCGGCGCGGCCGACCCCCTGGGCGCCGAGCAGCGTGCCATCGGTGGCGAAGCTCGCCACCAGGTGCACCGTCTCGGATCCCGGGTAGTAGCCAGCGTGGTCGCCCGGGTGGATGTGGACCACCTCGTGCTCGATCCCCGCTTTGCGAAGGGTGGCCTGGTTCGCCCCCGTGATCGCTGCGGTGAGGTCGAAGACACGCACGATAGCTGTGCCCAGCACTGGGGCCTGGGGGGTGGTGCGGTGCCCGCAGATCGAGTCGGCGGCGCGGCGACCCTGCCGGTTGGCGGGCCCGGCCAGCGGCACCGGGATCCGAGCACCGGTGATGGCCTGGGTGACCTCGACCGCGTCTCCTACTGCCCAGATGTGGGGGTCGGAGGTGCGCTGGTCGGTGTCGACGCGGATCGCACCGGTGGGACCGAGGTCCAGGTCGGCATCGCGGGCGAGGGCGCTCGCCGGCCGTACACCCACGTTGACGATGACCAGGTCCGCGTCGAGGGTGGCTCCGTCGGAGAGTGTGACCGTGACCGCGCCGGTGAAGGTGCGCTTGCCTGACTCGTCGACCGCATCGGTCCCGGCTACCGCCTGCGCGGACACGGCCAGTCGGAGGTCGACCCCGTGTGCGGCGAGCTCGTCGGCAAGGAGCGGCGCGAGCTCGGCATCCAGTGGCGGCAGGACGTGCTCGGCCAGCTCCACGAGGTGGACCTTCAGGCCGCGTGAGGTGAGGGCCTCCACCGCCTCGAGGCCGATGAATCCCGCTCCGATGACGACGGCGCGTGGGGCGGGGTCGTTCTGGCGTCTCGAGGCCAGGAGCTCGTCGACCCGGGCGCGCAGTGCGTCGACGTCGGGCACGGTGCGAAGGGTGTGGACGGCGGGGTGGTCAAGTCCCTCGATCGGTGGGCGCACGCCGACCGCACCCGGGGAGAGCAGAAGTGCGTCGTACGGCAGGAGGTAGCTGCCCTCCTCGGCCTCGATGGTGACCTTCTGGGCCTGGCGGTCGATGCCGGTCACCTTGTGACCAGTGCGCACGTCCAGATTCAGGGAGGCGGCCAGCGAGGCCGGGGTGTGGAGCAGCAGCGCATCGCGGGCGGCGATCTCGCCGGAGAGGTGGTACGGCAGGCCGCAGTTGGCGAAGGAGACGTAGGCCCCCTGCTCCAGGACGATGATCTCGGCGTGCTCGTCCAGACGGCGGGCACGTGCAGCGGCGCTCATGCCACCGGCGACACCACCAACGATGATGATCCTTGCGCTGTCCTCAGGGGTGGGGCTGGTGCCTGTGGTGGTCTCGGTGGTGGTCCATGTGGTGGTGCCTGTGGTGGTCATCGGCGGACCGCCCCGCCGGCGTGCTGCCAGGCGGCCATCCCGCCGGAAAGGCTTGCCGCGTCGTAGCCGAGGCTTCGAAGGTGCTTGGCCGCGGAGCGGGAGCGCATGCCACTGGCACACATGACGACGACGGGTCGACCCTGCTTCAGGCGCCGTGGGGCTTTGTCGATATCGCCGAGAGGCACATGGATGGCGCCAGGTGCGTGACCGGACTTCCACTCGCCGTTCTCCCGGACGTCCAGCAAGGTCGCACCGTCGCGAACCAGCTCGAGAGCCTGGGCCACCTTGACCTTGGAGCCGAGGCGACCGTCCGCGGCTTGGCCGCCGAAGAGCCTCCGGAGTCGGTCGAGGAGGGTGGGGGTGGATGAAGTGGTCAAGGTGTGCTCCGTTCGTCAGACACAGCATACCCTAGGGGGTATGGCGCGCCGCCCGCGGTGCCGCAGAGTCACGTCAAAAGCGAACGGCGCGCTATCAGGTTCTGGTTCTGGTCTGGTTCTGGCCGCGAGTCGCAATCAGGGACCTTGGACCCTACGGTGCTCAGCCGGGTGTGCATAATGTGCATTACTATGCAAACCAACCGTCGGCCGCTGCTCACAGCGCAGCAGGTGCAGACAATGTTCGGCGTCGACCGCTCGACCGTGTACCGGATGGCCGAGGACGGACGACTGCCAGCACTGAAGATCGGCCGCCAGTGGAGGTTCCGCCCGGAGGAGATTGAGCGCCTGCTGGTTGTGAGCCAGGACACGGCCACGTCGAGCCAAGAACCAGCCGCCCTGGACGCGTCAGCTGCAGCGGTCGTGGGGGTGGCTGCGGACCTTCTGGGCGTCATGATGGTCGCCACCGACATGCAGGGCCGGCCGCTGACAAGTGTGACCAACCCCTGTGGCTGGTTCGCTGCCAGGGCGGAGAATCCCACGAGCTTCGCCGAGTGCGTCGCGGAGTGGAAGGTGCTGGCCGACAAGCCGGACTTCGATGCGCAGTTCTATATCGGTCAGCTCGGATTCGAGTGCGCACGCTCCTACATCCGGTCCGGACCTTTGCTGGTGGGGATGGTGCTGGCCGGCGGCGTTGCGGCGCCCGGGGATGACAACGAGGAGCTGTACCACCTGGACGAGGCCCAGCGCAGCCGCGTGCTGCTCGCGCTGCCCAAGGTTGCGGCGGCGCTCTCTCGCGCGATGCCACCCCGATAGCACTCCGCCCCAACCTCAGGTCAGGGTCCCCACCCCAGGTGAGGGCCGCGCGTCCGCGTCGGTGAGTCATGGAAACCGCCAGCGGTGCGACCACCTCGCGCGCCTGCCACGCTGCGCCACTCGTGTGCCCTGGAACACCCGGCTGCCTGGTCGGACGGGCGCTGACTCGGCACATATTGGGACATCACCTGAAGTGGCGGGCATCACACCCGACTAGGGACGTTAGTCCCTAATGCCTCCACCGGTATGTGCATAACGTGCATAACGTGCATTCCAAGGGACGAGCGCTGCTCAGTGCGACAGGCGCAGTGCAGGTTCCGCGTGGACCGAACGACGGTGCACCGGCTGGCCATGAACGGCGGACAGCAGGCGGGGACGTCAGGCATCAATCCGAGCGCACAGCTCGACACCACAGCTCGACACCACGGCGCGCCAAGGTGCGCCCCTTCAAGGAGGTAACACCATGACCGTAGCCACCGCAGAGCTCAAGGAGATCAAGTCCGACCTGGTCGTTGACTCTCGAGCCACCTCGTGCCCGGGACCCATCCTGGCGGCCAAGAAGGCCATTGGCGGGATTCCGGTCGGCGGGGTCATGGAAGTGCTTGCTTCCGACACCGGAACGTTGAAAGACCTCCCCGCATGGTGCAAGAAGATGGGTCACGACTACCTCGGTTCGGTCGACGACGCCGGCTACCTGCAGCTCTTCCTCCGTAAGACCAAGTGAGCTGAGCGTGCCGACCGAAACCGAGACAGGGTTCAAGCCGAGAATCCTCGTGTTCTCGACGAACAACATCTCCGACCCCGGCATCGACCTCGCCGGGAGCAGGCACATGCACTACCCGGCGACGGTGTCGACCATGAACGTCCCGTGCAGCAGCGCGCTCAAACCAGCATGGATCGTTCACGCATTTGAGCGCGGGCTCGACGGGGTTTTCATCGGCTCAGACGGGGACGAGTGCGCCCTGCTGGACGACTGCGGAAAGCGGACAGCCCGGATCATCGCCCAGGCACAGGAGCTGATGAAGGCCAAGGGGTTCGCGCCCCAGCGGCTGAAGATGGCGGCGCTCTGCTCGGTGTGTGCTGAGCCGTTCGTCGGCTATATGCGGGAGTTCTCGCAGACCCTGACGGATCTGGGTCCGGTCTCCGCCGCAGTGATCAACGATCCAGTCGCACTTTAGCCAACGAGCAACAGAGAGAGACACCAGACAGTGGACACCAAGACACGTAAGACGATCATCCTTTTCAGCGGTGACTTCGACAAGGTGGTGGCGGCCTTCGTCATCGCCAACGGCGCGGCTGCGATGGATGACGAAGTCACGATGTTCTTCACGTTCTGGGGCCTCAACGCGCTTCGGCTCCCGGAGAAGTCGTCGAGCAAGGGCAAGACTGCACTGCAGAAGGCGTTCTCCGGCATGATGCCCCGCGGTCCTGGGCGCCTCAACCTCTCGCACATGAACTTCGCAGGGGCAGGTCCCAAGCTGATGAAGATCGCGATGCGCCAGCAGAAGGTCATGTCGCTGGAGGATCTCATCGAGTCCGCCAGGGAGCAGGGCATCAAGATGGTCGCCTGCCAGATGTCGATGGACGTGATGGGACTGCGCGCAGACGAGCTGATCGACGGCATCGAGTATGCCGGGGTCGCGAGCTACCTCGGCGATACCGATGAGGCGAACGTCAACCTCTTTATCTAGGACTTCCCAAGAACTGACTTCGCCGGGCCTGCGGGTCGGCACCAAGGCAATCCGAAAACTGGAGCCACAGATGGACAACGCACTTATGCCCAAGAACGACTACGACGTCATGGTGATCGGCAGCGGCATCGGCGGGATGGAGTCGTCGATCAAGCTCGGGGACATGGGCTACAAGGTCCTGCTCGTCGAGAAGGAGGCCAGCGTCGGCGGACGGATGATCCTGCTGAGCAAGGTCTTCCCGACGCTCGACTGCGCCAGCTGCATCTCCGGCCCGAAGATGTCCTCGACCATCAACCACCCCAACATCACCACCAAGAACTACAGCGAGGTCATGGGGATTCGGCGCGCGGCCGACGGCGCCTTCAACGCCACGGTTCGCGAGAACTCCACCTTCGTCGACTGGAACGCCTGCACCGGATGCAGCCAGTGCGAGACCGCATGCACTGTTGCGGTGCCTGACCAGTTCAACTACGACCTGGTCGCCCGCCGCGCGGCATACATCGCCTTCCCGCAGGCGGTGCCGAAGAAGGCAGTCATCCAGCGCGCCGGCACGTCACCGTGCATCGACACCTGCCCCGCCGGGATCAAGGCGCACGGCTACGTGTCGCTGATCCGCAGCGGAAAGTACGAAGAGGCGTTCCAGCTGATCCTCGACGCGACGCCGCTGGTTGGCACGCTCGGCCGGGCGTGCTACGCGCCGTGCGAGAGCGAATGCTCCCGCAGCGACCTCGAGGCCGCGATCCCGATCCGACGGCTCAAGCGGTTCGTCGCCGACCGCCACTACGCCGAGACGGACGGCCCGGGCATCGAGATCCCTGCGCCAAACGGCAAGAGGGTGGCGATCGTCGGATCTGGTCCCGCGGGTCTGACTGCCGCCTGGCAGCTGGCGCGTCTGGGCTACCAGGTGCGGATCCTGGAGGCCGAGGCCCAGCCGGGTGGCTTCCTGCGCCACGCACTTCCCACCTACCGACTGCCCCAGGAGGTCGTCGAGCAGGACATTGCCAACGTCACGGCACTCGGTGTCGAGATCGTCACGTCCACGCATGTGGACGACCTTGAGGGACTCAAGGCAGAGGGGTATGACGCGGTGCTGCTCGCGACCGGCACCCCCCGGTCGACCTCTCTTGGCGTGCCCGGTGAGGAGTCCGACGGTGTGCTCACCGGCCTGGACTTCCTCCGGCAGGTGACGCTCGGACAGGCCCCAGACCTGACCGGCAAGCGCGTCGTCGTCGTCGGTGGCGGCAACGTCGCGATGGACACGGCCCGGACGGCTCGGCGCCTTGGTGCGCTCGAGATCAAGGTCGCCTACCGACGCGGTCGCGACCAGATGCCCGCCCACGTGGCCGAGGTCGATGACGCCGAGAAGGAAGGCGTCGCCTTCGAGTTCCTGGTCGCCCCGGTCGCGGTCGTGGCCGACGCAGCCGGAAAGGTCAGCGGGTTGCGTTGCCAGAAGATGGTTCTCGGCCAGCCCGACGACTCCGGTCGCCGCCGCCCCGAGCCCGTCAAGGGGAGCGAGTTCGTTATCGCCTGCGAGGCCGTCATCTCGGCCATCGGCATGGCACCAGACAAGGCGCCGTTCGAGAGCCTGACCGGTGTCGAGGACGGCAGCCGGATCAAGGTCGACTCCATGACCCTTCAGACCGAGGTTCCATACCTCTTCGCCGCAGGCGACGTCACCAGCGGCGCCAGCGACATCACTCGCGCCGTCGGCGCGGGTCGACGGGCCGCCTTCATGATCGACAACTGGGTCAACGATCGCCCTCTCGAGGGCTTCCCGGCGCTGGACAACCTGCTTGGTGTTGTGGACACGGCCGAGGTGCTGGCCCGCGAGAAGAGCCACACCCGCCGGGAGCCTCTGGTCGCGGACATGGCCTTCTCGCCTGCACCTGCGGACTTCGGCGAGCTCGAGCCTGCGATGACCGAGGCCGAGGCAAGAGCAGGAGCCGGTGGCTGTCTGGACTGCGGCGTCTGCTCGGAGTGCCAGGAGTGCGTCACCGCATGCCCCGCCGATGCCATCAACTTCGACAAGCGCGACGAGACCAATGACTTCAAGGTCGGTGCCGTCGTCGTCTCGACCGGGTACAAGCTCTTCGCTGCGGACCTGAAGCCGGAGTACGGCTACGGCACGTACGCGAACGTGATTACTGGCACGCAGATGGACCGCCTGCTCGCGCCGACCCGTCCGTTCAACACGATCCTGCGCCCCGGAGACGGGAAGGTACCCGATCGCATCGCCTACGTGTCATGCACCGGGTCACGCGACAAGACCAGCGGCAACCCGCTGTGCTCCAAGGTCTGCTGCATGTACTCGGTCAAGCAGAACCAGCTCATCATGGGCTCCCTGCCACTGGCCGACGTGACCATGCACTACATGGACATCCGCGCGGCCGGCAAGCGCTACAACGAGTTCTACGAGCAGTCCAAGGACATGGGCGCCGAGTACATCAAGGGGCGTGTCTCCAAGATCACCGAGAAGGACAACGGCGACCTGATCCTTCGGTACGAGGACATCGAGAACGGCGGCAAGATCGTCGAGGCCGAGTACGACCTCGTGGTCCTTGCTGTGGGCATCCAGCCGAACAGTGACGTCGAACGTCTCTTCACCGACGAGAAGCTGGGCCTGGACGAGTACTTCTACGTCGCCGAGCCCGATGGGGACCTTGACCCCGGCCGGACTGACATCCCCGGCGTCTTCGTCGCTGGAACCTCAGCGGGAGCCAAGGACATCGTCGACACGATTCTCCACGCGGGAGCCGCGGTCGCCCAGGTCGCTGCCCACCTCGAGCACACGAAGGTCACCTCGGAGGTTTCGGTATGAGTGAAGACCGGCGCATCGGCGTCTACCTCTGTCACTGTGGCGGCAACATCTCGGACTACGTCGACGTGGCAAAGGTGCGTGACGCACTCAAGGACGAGCCGGATGTGGTCATCTCCGAGACCAAGCTGTTCGCGTGCTCAGACGGCACCCAGCAGGAGATGGTCACGGACATCCAGGACAACAAGCTGGACGGTCTGGTCGTGGCATCCTGCTCGCCCAAGCTGCACCAGGTCACCTTCCAGGGTGTGGCCAAGCGAGCGGACCTCAACCCGTACTCCTACACCCAGGTGAACGTCCGCGAGCAGTGCTCGTGGGCCCACACCGACGACCACGAGGGCGCGACCGAGAAGGCGATCGGCCTGATCAGGGCGGGTGTTGCCAAGACGAGGTTGTCCACCCCCCTGGAGCCGCTGGTCGTCAAGACGCTGCCCAAGACCATGGTGGTCGGCGGCGGGGTCGCAGGCCTTCGGGCCGCAATCGGGCTGGCCGACATCGGGCTGGGCGTCTACATCGTCGAGCGAGAGTCCCAGCTCGGCGGGTGGGTCGGGCAGCTCGGCCCGATGTTCCCGAACGAGCGCACCGGCCGCGAGCAGATCGACTTCCTCATTGCCGAGGTCGCCAAGCGGCCGTCGATCACTGTCCTGACCGACGCCGAGCTGGTGTCCAAATCGGGAAGCTTCGGCAACTACGTCGCCGAGGTGAAGATCCATGGGCAGGACGAGGTAGTCAAGGTTGAGGTCGGGACCATCGTGGTCGCCACCGGATTCGACACCTACGAGCCAGAGGCGGGCGAGTTCGGCTACGGCATCAAAGGTGTCGTCACGCTGCCAGAGTTCAAGAAGCTGGTCGACAGCTCAAAGGGCTCGCTGATCCACAACGGCAAGCCGGTCCGCACGATCGCCTACGTCTACTGCGTCGGCAACCGGCAGCCGACGGGCGGCAACGAGTACTGCTCGAAGTTCTGCTGCGCGGCCACCGTGCATGCGTCGCTGGAGGTCGCAAAGCTCGACTCAAAGATCCATCAGTACCACCTGCACCGCGACATCCGGACCTACGGCAAGTTCGAGCTCATGTACTCGGAGTCGCGCGAGAGCGGCTCGGTGTACCTGAAGTACCCGGACGAGACCCCACCCACGGTGGCCCGGATGGCGGACGGACGCCTGGCAGTCACCGTCGTCGACACGACGACCGGCAACGAGGAGCTCACGCTTCCGGCCGACCTGGTGGTGCTGGTCACGGGCATGGTGCCGCGCGACAACCACGACCTGACCAGCGTTCTGAAGCTTCCGGTCGGTGCTGACGGGTTCTACAACGAGATCCACCCCAAACTGCGCCCGGTGGAGACCGTGGTCGCCGGCGTGATGATTGCCGGCGCCTGCCAGAGTCCGAAGACCCTGGCGGAGAGCGTCGGGTCAGGCCTGGCGGCGGTCACCCAGAGTGCGGGGATCCTGATGAAGGGGTTTGCCGAGCTCGACCCGCTCGTGGCCACGGTGGACGCAGCGGCGTGCACGGGATGCGACGACTGTGTGCCGAGCTGCCCGTTCGACGCCATCACCAAGGTCACGTCCGATGATCGCGAGGTGGCGGTCATCAGTGCGGCCGTCTGCAAGGGGTGCGGCGGGTGCGTCCCGGTCTGCCCAGAGGACGCGCTCGACCTGCTCGGATACACCGACGCCCAGATGCGGGCCTCGATCGACAGCTTGAGCATGGTGAAGGAGCCAGTCGCATGAGCACCACGCTGAGAGACCCCCGGGAGATCATCCGGGAGGAGCCGTTGATGCACAAACCGATCCTGGCGGCCCTGGAGGCAGGACCGCTCACCGTCCCCGAGATCGCCGAGCAGATCGGCCATCCCAGCGACGAGGTGCTCTTCTGGGTCATGGGGATGCGTCGCTACGGCCACGTGGTCGAGGTCGAGGACCCGACCGATGAGGGCTACTTCCGCTATGCAAGCAAACGCCTG
This sequence comes from Dermatophilaceae bacterium, assembly GCA_036569625.1. Lineage (GTDB taxonomy): Bacteria > Actinomycetota > Actinomycetes > Actinomycetales > Dermatophilaceae > UBA4719. Next base: position 15,634 of record DATCQG010000340.1, read on the forward strand.
GAGGCGACCTCGTGACCACGCTCGTCGATACCGAGCTCCTGTCGGATGTGCAGCGGTTCGGGGCGGCAGACGTCTCAGCCTGCTTCAGCTGCGGCACCTGCACCGCGACCTGCCCGCTGTCGGACAATGACGGCACCTTCCCGCGCCGGATAATCCGCTACGCACAGGTGGGCATGAAGGACGAGCTGCTCTCGAGCAAGGAGCTGTGGACCTGCTACCACTGCGGCCTGTGCTCCGACAGCTGCCCGACCGAGGCCGATCCGGGTGAGTTCATGGCAGCCGCTCGTCGGTATGCCATTGCGAGCTACGACCCGACCGGGCTCTCGAGGATCCTGTACACCAGACCGGTCATCGGCTCGCTGATCGCGACCGTGGTGGCAGCTTTCTTTGCAGTCTTCATGTACGCCTCCCACGGGCCTCAGGACGCGGCGTCGCTGGCGCTCTTCACGTTCATACCCGAGGGACTGATCCACTGGACCGGCGTCGCGGTGATGGGTGTGCTGGCGTTGGCCGGGATCGTCGGGATCGTCACGATGGCCCGACGGGTCGCGAAGCATGAAGGGGTCAGCCTCCGCTCGATGCTCGAGGACCGCGCCGCACTGACCAGGACGGCTTCGGCCTTGTGGTCGTCGCTCGGTGTGGAGTCGCTCGGCCAGCGCCGGTACCGCGAGGACTGCAAGGACGACAAGCCGGCCGAGCCGTTGTACCGCAGGCGCTGGTTGATCCATGCGCTGACGATCTGGGGCTTCCTCGGCCTGTTCGCCTCGACCATCCTCGACTGGGGTCTCGCGCTCGCCGGCGTCAAGGAGACCGGGACGCCGATCCCGCTGTGGTACCCCACCCGCCTGCTCGGGACGCTTGCCGGGCTCTCCCTGGTGTATGGCGTGAGTATGTTCATGGTCAACCGGGTGCGGCAGGTCAACCGCGCCGCGAAGGTGTCCACAGCCTCGGACTGGCTGCTGCTGGTACTGCTGTGGATCACCGGCGCGAGTGGGTTCTTCATCGAGATGGCGCTCTACCTTCCGAACCCGCCGGCGTGGGGGTACTGGGTCTTCCTGTTCCACGTCGCCGTGGCCATGGAGCTCATGCTCCTGTTGCCGTTCACCAAGTTCGCCCACACGATCTACCGGCCGCTGGCGCTGTTCTACTACGCCCTGGCATCCGACAAGACGAAGCAGACCGCCTGACGGTCTCGGCACGCAGAACAGCGATCGGGTCAGGCTTGCGCCTGACCCGATCGCTGTTCTGCGTCCCCTGCAACTACGTGGCAGCTGACATGGAAAAGATGAACCTGACTAGATGAAGAGGAGCTGCGCGCCTTCGGTGATCTCGATGAAGTCGGCGGCGCTGATGATGCCCTCGACATCGTCGTAAAGGTCTTCCTCGGTGAGCTTGTTCATGTCGGCCGACAGCCGGCAGGCCCACAGGTGGCCGCCGGAGGCGACGATCTGTTCGAGGAACTCGGGCACCTCTGGCACATCGAGGTCGGCGATGGTCTTCTTCATCTTCGAGGTGGCCATGGCGGTCATTCCCGGAAGCCCGCCCAGGCCTTGGGGCATATGGGTGGCGGTGTTGCCCAACATGGTGAACTTCAGGTCACGCATGGTCTTCTTGGTGATCATGTCGAAGCCCCAGAAGGTGAAGAAGAGGTGAACCTCAGCGCCCTCACCCAATGCGGCATTGGCCAGGATCAGCCCGGGATAGGCCATGTCCAGGTTGCCCTTGGAACAGATGATGGCGATCTTTCGCCCGGCGCCGACCTCAGCGTCGAAGTTCGGGACGATGGCCGGAGCGGTTTCTGTGGTGCTCATGCTTGGTTTGTTCCTTTCGTCGGTCGATGGGAGTCAGACGCAGCCGTGTGGCTTCGGCAGCCCCGCGACGTAGGCCATCTTCTTGGCGGGCTTCTGCGGGAACAGGACGAACAGCTCCTTGATCGGGATGGCCCCGACCGTGGACACCCGGCGTAGGGTCGGGGTCTCGCCCATCTCGTCGAAGTCCTTGCGCAGGAACCGGATCGCGTTCCAGTGCGCGTCGGTCAAGGTAATGCCGATCTGGGCGCCCAGCGCGATGCCGATCTCGTCGGTCCACTCGGTCGGGTCTGTCAGGAATCCCTCTTCGTTGACGTTGATCTGGTGGCCGTCGATCGTGGTCACGGGCATGGCGGACTCTCTTCTCTACTTGGTGGTGGTGGGGGTCTTGTTGACGGTCTTGCCGACCATCGACATGTGGGTCGTCACCGGCATCGAGCGACCGGGCAGCAGAATGTTCCAGTAGATCCAGCGGAATGCGAGCTTGCCGAAGTGGTTGGCCCTGGTCTCCTTCAGCAGGCTCATCGGCCCCACGAACGGCAGAGGGTAGGTGCCCGTCAGGGGTTCGGTGTCGTAGTTGAAGTCGATGAGCAGCGCCTTGCCATCACCGGACTCGATGAAGCAGTTGGCGTGCCCGTCGAAGGAACCGGTCATGGGCTTGCCGGCAATGAGCTCAAGGAAGTTTTCGGTGAACACCTCGACGGCGAAGTGCGCGACCGACCCGGCCTTGGATGCCGGGATGTCGGAGGCGTCGCCGATGGCGAACATGTTGGGGTATGTCTTGGACTGCATGGTGTGCTTGTCCACCGGGACGTAGTTCAGGTCATCACCCAGACCGGAGCGAGCCACGAAGTCGGCGCCCATGTTCAGTGGGACGGTGACCAGCAGGTCGAAGGGCACCTCGCGTTCGTCGTAGGAGACCAGCGCCTTCTTCTCGTCGTCGATCCGCTCGACCATGAAGTCGGTCTCCAGGGCGATCTTGCGTTCGCTGAGCAGGTAGCCGAGGGCGGTGGAGCAGACGGGCTTGGTGAAGGCGCCTGGAAGTGGCGTCACATAGATGATCTCGACCCGGTCGCGCAGGCCGTGCTCACGCAGCCAGGCCTCGGCCAGGAAGGTGAACTCCAGGGGGGCCACCGGGCACTTGATCGGCATGTCGGTGATGTGCACCACCAGCCGGCCGTGGTCGAACTTCTTCAGCGCCTCGGCCAGCGCTTTGGCGCCATCCATGGTGTAGAAGTCGAAGATGCTCTTGCGCCACTCGGCACCGAGCATCCCCGGGGTCTGGTCGGGTCGGGGCGTGGTGCCGGAGGCGATGATCAGGTAGTCGTAGTCCAGGGTCTTGCCATCGACCAGCGACACCTTGTTCGTGGCCGCGTCGACCTTGTCGACCTCACCGATCACGAAGTTGACGCCCTTGGACAGCGAGGGACGTCGCGGGCGGGTGATCTGGTCGGCGGTGTAGGTGCCGAACGGGAGGAAGAGGAACCCCGGCTGGTAGGTGTGGACGTCGTGAGCGTCAACCACCGTGATGTCCCATACGCCCGCATCGAGCTGGCGCCTCAGCCTGTTGACGATCATCGTCCCAGCGGTTCCGGCACCTAGTACGAGCAGCTTCTTCACAGCAGATTCCTCACTTCTTGCGATGGCGTTCCTGACACACGCACCACGCTAGGAAGGGGGGCCATCGCCGCACAGGGCCAAAGGTCCCCTATTACCCTTGGGGGTATATCACACGGCGGCTCACCCAAAGAGGCCGATCAGGACGAGGCCCTGGTAGAGGAGGAACATGCGCAAGGAAGTCATGACCACAACCAGCCGAAGCACCCGTGACCTGCCGGTTTGGACGTCGGTGCTGGCGGTGGTAGCCCATCCTGATGACGAGTCGTTCGGTCTGGGTGCGATCCTGGACGCCTTTACCAGCGCGGGAGTGAGGGTGGAGGTGCTTTGTCTCACCCATGGGGAGGCCTCGACGCTGCACGGAGCCCCCGGAGACCTCGCCTCAGTGCGCGAGGCTGAGCTGGCCTCCGCGGCCGAGGTGCTCGGTGTGACCCGTACCACTTTGCTTCACCACCCCGACGGGTCCCTGAGCCAGGTGCGCGGGACGAGGCTGGCCGGCGAGGTGGCCGCCGCCGCCGACTCCTGTCGCGCTGACGGGCTGTTGGTCTTCGACGTGGCTGGGGTGACAGGTCATCCCGATCACGTGGCCGCGACCTCGGTCGGGCTTGTCGCCGCCGAGATGCTCGACCTGCCGGTTCTGGGCTGGACCCTTCCGGAAGACGTCGCGGTACAGCTGAACCATGAGCTGGGCAGCGGCTTCATCGGTCACCGGGACCAGGACATCGACCTGCGCGTGAACGTCGACCGCACCCGGCAGCGCCTCGCCAGCCGCGCACACGTCAGCCAGGCTCTGCCCAGCAGCGTCCTGTGGCGCCGGCTGGAGCTGCTCGGCGACACGGAGAGCCTGCGCTGGCTTCGGAAGCCGAGCGGGCCTGCCGCGTCGGGTGTCCGCTAGCGGCTGTGGCCGGCGACCGGAAAAGTCAGCTCGAACTGCGCTCCCTGGCCGAGTCCTTCGCGGTGGGCCAGCAGCTGTCCGTGGTGGGCCTTGACGATCGCCCTGGCGATGGTCAGCCCGATCCCGCTTCCGGCACTGCTGGCAGTTCGGGAGAAGTCGCCCCGGTAGAAGCGCTCGAACAACCGGGTGCCACCGCAGGGTCGAACCCTTCGCCGGTATCGGACACCACGATCCTGCACCGGTTGTCCTGACGGGTGGTGGCGATGATGACGGTGCCGCCTTCAGGGGTATGCCGTAGCGCGTTGTCGAGCAGTGCCCCCAGCGCCTCGGCCAGCC